>CBHTTW010000233.1:0-4815 GCA_966096025.1 uncultured Alphaproteobacteria bacterium
AATTCTTCCGCTTCAACATCAAACGGCAAAGGCCGGAGGATATCGACACGCTGCAGCCGTTCCGGGTGACGGAGCTGAAGCGGCCTGCCTGATCAGCTCTTGTTCAGCAGCATCAACGGATTCGGCGTCGGCTCGGCGACCTTGTAGAGCGTGTTGGTGTCGCGGTGCTGGAAGGGTTTGCCATGCACCATCAGCATCGTGTCCAGCACATAGCTCCAGCCGCCATCGGGATTGAAGGTCACTTCGATGCGGTAGGAGTCGGTGCGGAAAGCCTGTTCCAGGAAAGTGGTGGAGCAGATGCCATATTCGGTGGTGCCGCGGGTGGCGGTGAGGACCAATTTGTTATCATCCGGCTTGGCGATACCGGACGCCATGGCGATCTGGCCGCGCGGGATCGCCAATGTCTGCATGATCAATCCGGTGGCAGGCTCCCACACCCAATAGCCGACCTGGTCGTGGAAGGTGGCGTCCTCATCGGTGGCCAGGATGCGGGTGTGATAGCGCAGGCCGTAGAAAAGCTGCGGTCCATTGGCCTGGGGGTCGATGGGCTGCATCTCGGTGCGCTCGGTATATTGGCGATGCTCCGGCCCGTCGGCCTTGGGATTCACATCGGCGCCCTTGACGCCCTCCCAGATGCCGGCCAGCCGCCGCAAAGGGCCCAGATTGGCCAGGGTATTGTCATCGACGTCTTCCGGTTCGGTGAAGATGTCTTCGGGAATCTCGCTCATGTCTCAGCTGCTCGGTTTGGGTGGCGGGGATGCGGGAGCATCCTTGTCGAAATTCTCGGGCATGACGCAGCGGCCCGGGCTGGGAATCTGTTCACCGGCCCCTGAAAGGGTAAGTTCCTGGGTATAGATGATCATCAGCATGCCGCCCTTTTTCATGCACTGTTCTTGCAGGTCTTCCAGGGTGGGCGGATGGGCGCATCCCGCCAGCAGCAATAGCGGCAGCAGCGCGAACGGCGCGGATTTCACGATTTTCCCTAAGGCCGCGCCACCAAAAGCGCGGTCAACCCATCGACCCATTCGCCAAGTCTAGCGCTTGGCCTTGGCGATGACCATATTGGCTTCTTCCATACTGTCGCGGGCGGTGACGCGCACGCATTCGGTGCCGGAATAGCCTTCGATGATGGGGAATTGGGCGGGCGGATATTTGTTGTCCAATTCCTGGCAAACCAGGCGGGCGGCGACCTGGACGCGGCGGCCCAGCTCGTCGGCATCCTCGCTCTTGACCAGATCCAGATCGGCATAGGGCACCGGCATGGACGCGGAGACGGCAAAGGCCTTGCCCAGATGCGAGGCCGTCAAGGCCGCGCGCCAGTTCTTCATCGCGCCCGCCTTGACCGTGATCGATTCGATGCGCGGCGCCCATCTTGCCGTCGAGCGTGTTTGGGCGCTGGCGGGAAGGGCGGTTATCGCGGCGGACGCCAGCACAACAGCCACAAGCACAAGGCGTTTGTGAAAAAGCGATATCATTGCTGAACCCCTTTCGTTGCTGCCCACCCCTGGAATCCGATGCTCCCGGACCGGCGCCATTATAGCAGACCGGATGGAAATAACACAACTGTAGTAAGGAGCATCCGTGAAGGGCCTGCCGGCGCGGCCATTCCTCTCCCTCAGGGGGAGAGGGGCAATCAGGTGATATCGAATTCCCGCTTGAGGAATTTGCCCACAAAGCCCTGGATCCGCACATACATCTTGGTCTCGGCCGGGCTGTTGCCGCCGGTCATGCTTTTGGTGCGGGTGAAAGTCTTCGCCACCTTGGCCGGATTGCGGTTGTAGCCGGCGGCCAGGAAGTCGAACAGATGCTCGTCCGACCGGGTGATGGTCTTGAGCGTCTTCTGCGGCAGGTGGGTCAATTCCAGGTCCAGGTGCAGCACCGAGGCCAGCACCGCATTGCGCAGGTCCAGCATGCCGCGCTCGAAATTGGGCTCCAGCAGGGCGCCGGGATAATTGTCGCGCACCATGTGATAGCTGTCTTCGATGAATTGCGAGATGCCGCGCGCCCCGGCGCTGGACTTGGCATAGGCATAGGCGCGGCCACGATTGGCGGCGATGGTGATCAAGACTTCATGGATGCATTGCTCGATCCCGACATAGCGCATGCGCAGGGGATCGATATGCTCGGCGATCATCAGCCGCAGCACCATGCTGGTGGGGATCTGGTCGGCCACGGTGGCGTTGGGCGACACCAGCGAGCGCACGTCATGGTCCTTGATCTTGTTATAGGCCAGGCGCTGCAGCAGCTTGAGATAGTCCATGCCCGCGGTGCGCATGGTCTTGGTGTCCATCTCGGGGGCGTAAGAGGTGTAGACCCCCATCTCATAGGTGCCGGGCTTGCTGGAGGAACGCACCGGGCGGCGCTGGGCGAAAACGATATAGCCTTCGGGCCGGTTGATGGTGAAACGGGTGTTGATGAAATTGTCGACCGCCCAGGTGACGGTGAAACCGGCATCGTTGAAACCCTTTTCGTCCATGCGCAGCACGGTGAGGGGGCCGCTTCTCTGGCCGACCACCAGGGTCCAGACAAAGCGGGTGAGATTGCCCTTGCTGTCGAAGGTCATGTCGCCGGGCAAAGTGGGCTGTTTTTCCGCCAGGGCCTGGGCCTGTTCGATACGGTCCTGATAGTCGAAATCGGGGGCGTCGTTGGGCGCCTTGGAAACGATCACCAGCGGCGCGGATTTCTTGGCGGCCTTGCGGACCGTTTTCTTGACGGGTTTTCTTTTCGCCGCGACGACGGTTTTTTCGACGCTGGTCTGGGCGCCCGGCGCGACGGCGGGAATGGCGTGCGCGAAACCGGTGCCGGCGGCGAACATCGCCGCGGCAATCATCAGTCCCGCGAGTTTTTGCTTCAGTCCCAGCAACAGCCCAGCCACTCTTGATTCTTACCTGCGCATTCTAGACCGGCAGGGTTAATCGACCCTTCATATTAAAACTAGGAACCGAGGGTTCCCGCAATGCGTATTTTTGCTGACAAATCGCGGGTTTGCAGTGTCAGCAGCTAGGGCGGCGGTGACGAAGATGGAACTTCCGCCGCTTTCAACGCTAAAAATTCCCTCATCTGTTCGATGACCGTCGTGTCGTAGTGTGTGGACTTGACGAGGTCGGCATTTCTTAAGCGGACCAGCGCAGCCTTGTAATTACCTGTGGCGGCGAGTGACTGGGCTTCCATCAATATCGGCCCGACCTTGGCGCTGACATGGACAGGCGGTTTGTCCATCGATCCTGGAAGTGGGCGAATGGTGAGGGCTTGGGCAGGAATGCAGACTGCCAGCGTCAGCACACAAAGCGCAATCGTGAGGGCGATCTTCATGCCTAGGGTAGCGGTGTGTGCTGCTGGGGCGCGCCAGTAGCCGGAAACATCCCGGCGTCGCCGGGGGGCGCATTCGAATAGCCATTAGCATAGATAAAAGGGTCACCGCTGAGGTGCCTGTTAGGCCTGCAGCCGCAATCGGCCAGGAACGTCCGCTTGATTTTATTGGCTCTCGACATGACTTCACGGTCCGTGACGCGTTTGGCATCGCGCTCCGCCGCCAGCGTCTGCAAGTCGGCGGCGTAGACTTCGAATGTATCCATCTTGGTCAGGGCGATGGTCCTGGCAAAGCCGCGTTCGGCGGTCAATTGGCAGGCTTGCCACGCCGAATAGGTGGTGAATTCCTTTGCGGTCCATCTGGCTTTGCAGCCAGCGGTTTCCTGCTGCAGGCTGGCGGCGGCCGTCGGCAGGTCGGATCTGTTGTAGGTGCCGGCGCAGCCCGCGAGCATCAAAGTGGCCGGCACCAAAGTGGAAAAGGCGATTGTCAGGATGCGGCGCATGCCTGTGCCTCCCAAAGATGGGCCAATATACCAGCAAAAAGGCCGGTCCGACAGGCGGATGGCCCAAACCCCGGATTTGGGGTAAAAGAGGGTAAGGCCCGCTGACAAGGGCCATGAGTCGTGGTTTCAGGGCCGGGACGCGCAAACATGACTTTCAAAAAGCAGCTGATGATTTGCAGCGCGGCGGTAGCCCTGACCGGCGCGGCCTTGCCCGCCCAGGCCGCGCCCTGGACCCGGGGCTATGTCGTCAGCGCCTATGAGTATGCCTTCCGCTATGGCGGGCGGCCCGATTTTTCCCGTGGCGCCGAGATCGAGCCGGGGGTGGATTGCCCGCATGGCAGCACGATCCACTATGCCAGCCCTGAGCAAACCAAGATCGCCATCTCGCGCCAGAAGTGGCGTTCGCAGCAGGAGATCGAATGGGTCACCGCCCCGCCCGGGGTGGAGAAGGTCAGCACCCCAGGCCTGACCCGACGCCATATCTGGGCGCGCGCCATGTCCTATCGCGGTTACAAGCGCGGCATCGAGACCTATGTGAATCCCTGGGCGACCGACGATCCCGGCCAGCCGCAAGTGGTCAGCCGCATCGGCGACGGCTTCAATCTGGACGGCAAAGTCAATCCCAACGATTTCATCAGCCCGGACGGCGAGCGCGGCATCGACAATGCGCTCTATCG
Source organism: uncultured Alphaproteobacteria bacterium (assembly GCA_966096025.1). GTDB lineage: Bacteria > Pseudomonadota > Alphaproteobacteria > Micropepsales > Micropepsaceae > Rhizomicrobium. The sequence continues at coordinate 4,490 of CBHTTW010000233.1, forward strand.
CGCCTGGGGCTGCGATGCGCCCTGGCGCGGCGGCGGCAATGCCACCTTGGACCTGCGCGCCAACGACAAGATGATCGAGGGTCTTTACACCATGGTGATCCGGATTTCCGGCAACCAGGACCCCAACAATGACAGCGATGCGGTGCTGGAAATCGGCTATTCGCCCGACAATGTGATCAAGGATGCGCGCGGCGGCGTGGCGGCGGATTATTCCTATCGGCTGCTCACCTCGGCGCAATACACCAAGCTGAAAGCGAAAGTGAAAAACGGCGTGGTGGAGAGCGAGCAGGCCGAACATCTGCACACCCCGCGCATCGCCTGGTTCT
>CBHTTW010000234.1:0-4815 GCA_966096025.1 uncultured Alphaproteobacteria bacterium
CCATCGCCAGCCCGCCGCGCGCGTCCTTCACGATCCGGTCGGGCGAATAACCGATCTCCACGGTGGCATTGTCGTCATTCCTGGGATTCTGATTGCCGGAGATCCGGATCACCATGGTGTAGAGACCATCCTGCATCTTGTCGTTGGCGCGCAGGTCCAAGGTGGCGTTGCCGTTGCCGCGCCAGGGCGCATCGCATCCCCAGGCGCGATAAAGCGCATTGTCGATGCCTTTTTCACCGTCCGGGCTGACAAAGTCGTTGGCACTGGCCTTGCCGTCCAGATTGAAACCGTCACCGATGCGGCTGGTCACTTGCGGCTGACCGGGATCATCGGTCGCCCAGGGATTGACGTAAGTCTCGATCTCTTTCTTGTAGCCGCGATGCGCCAGGGCCCGGTCCCAGATATAGAAGCGGGTCAAATTGGGAGCGCGCACCAGTTCCAATCCCGGCGGCGCGGCGATCCAGTCGATCTCCTGCTGCGAGCGCCATTTCTGGCGCGCCACCGCGACTTTGGTGCGGTCATCGCTGGCGAAATGGACGGAGCTGCCGTGCGGACAGTCGACACCGGGCTCGATCTCGCCATCGCGGCTGAAGCTGGCCCGCCCGCCATAGCGGAAGGCATATTCATAGGCGCCGACAACAAAGCCCTTGACCCAAGGCGCCGCCGAAGCCGGCTGGGAAACACCGCCCGCCAGGCTCGCGGCCATGGCGGAAATCAGAAGACGCTGACGCAGGGCCATGAGCAACCTCTCGTCCCGCAAGCTTACCAGAAAACGCGCCGCGTTGCGGGAGAATCCGCTTAAGGGGTACCCGGTTTATAGCCAGGACCGCGCAGGACGCGGCCTGGCAGTGCGTTGGTGGGCTTGCCGCCGGCAACCACCGCCTTGCCGTTGACCAGCACCCAGTCGATCCCTTGGGAATACCGGTCGGGATTTTCATAGCTCGCCATGTCCTTGACGGTGGCGGGATCGAACACCACCACATCGGCCTTCATGCCGGGGCGCAGAATGCCGCGGTCGGCCAATCCCAGCCGGTTGGCGGGCAGCGAGGTCATCTTGCGGACCGCTTCCTCAAGCGTAAAGACATGCTGCTCGCGCACATATTCCGAAAGCAGCCTGGTGTGGCTGCCGAAGGAGCGCGGATGCGGGCTACCGAAGGAAGTGCGCACACCCGCCGGCAAGGCGATGCCGTCGGAGCCGATATCCATCCAGGGATTGTTCAGCATCTGGGCGACAATCTTGGCGCGAACACCGGTGGGCATCCCGATCTGGAAACCCTCGCCCTTCTGTTTGACCAGGATGTTGAGCATCGCCTCGGACGGCGTCACGCCCATCTCGGTGGCGATCGCCGGCAAGAGCTTGTTGTCGAATTCCGGATTCACCGAAGCCACTTTCAGGCCCGCGAAATTGCGGTCCTTCATTTCCGCCAGGATGCGGGCGCGGCTGTCGGGCGCCTGCAGCCGCGCCACGATCGCGGCGCTGTCGCCTTCCTGCGCCCAGGCCGGCAGCGACTGGGTGAGGTAGGTCCAGCCCGTTTCATACGGATAGGAATTGCCGGTAATGTCCACGCCGTCGGCGCGCGCCTGCTGGACGTCGCGAATAAAGGCGTCGGGATTCATGCCGGCGCTGGCGCCGAGATGGAATATTTCCACCGGGATATTGGCGCCCTTGGCGACCTCGATCGCCTCCTTCAGACCCTTGTCCGGCGGATCGCCGGGAGCGACGTTGCGGATATGGATGGTGAAGATGCCGCCATAGCCGGCCGCCACCTTGCACAATTCGATCAGCTGGGCGGTGTCGAAAAACATATTCGGGACATAGGACATGCCGTTGGACAGGCCGAAGGCGCCCTCCTCCATGCCCTGCCGGATCAACTGCTTGATCCTGTCCATCTCCGCCGCCGTGGGCTGGCGGTTCTGATAGCCCATGGCCGAAGCGCGAACCTGGCCCGCACCGACATAAGAAGCGACGTTCAGGCCGACGCCCTTCTTCTGCAGGTAAGAGAAGAAACCGCCCAGAGTCGTCCAGCTGCGCTTGACCGGCGGCGTCACCATCATGGGATCGTCCACCGCCGGACCCAAGACCGGCCCGGCCGACAGATGCTCGCCCATCACTTCGGTGGTGATGCCTTGGGTGACCTTGCTCAATCCCCGTCCGTCCAGGACAAGGCCGAACTCGGAATGGGAATGCATGTCGATGAAGCCGGGCGACACCACTTTGCCGGCGGCGTCGATCACCCGCTTGGCCTTTACCGGGCCGCGGCCGATGGAAACGATTTTGTCGCCGGTAATGGCGACATCGGCCTGGAACCAGGAGCCGCCGGTGCCATCGACGACATGGCCGTTCTTGATCAGGATATCCACTTCCGCCGCGGGCTGCGCATCGGTTTTCGCCGCGGCAAAAAGCAAAAGGGCCGCTGCTGCGCCGCCGAGAAATCTCATTCGTTGCGCCGTTATCATTTTCCCCTCCCGCTTGCGGTCACACAGTGTGCCCGAGAAAAATCCGCCATGGCAACCCTGCAGGTCAGGCTGACGCCGCTCGCATGTCACGCCATTGAGCAAGTGTGTTCCCAGTGTTACGAATTTCCGTTTCCCGTCCACCGGCCTGAAAGGAAATGCCGATGCCAGCCAAGACAATTCTCGCGGCGGCGGCGCTGATCCTGGCGGCGGGACCCGCCGCCGCCCAGCCGCGGATATCGATTTGGGATGGCGTTTACAGCGAAGCCCAGGCCGGGCGCGGCCGCACGCTTTACTTGCAGAATTGCTCGCGCTGCCATGGCGCCGACCTGTCGGGCAATTTCGAAACACCGCCCCTGGTCGGCCGCTTCATGCCTTATTGGTCGGGCTCCACCTTGGATGCGCTGTTCGATTATGTCAGCACCGCCATGCCGCTGGACCATCCCGGCGCGCTGGGCGCGGGCGCCAACAGCGACATCCTGGCCCATATCCTCAAGAGCAACGCGCTGCCGCCGGGTTCCAGGGAACTGAGCGCCGAGCGCCTCAAAAGCATCAACTTCGATCCCGCCAAACCCCGAGCAAAAAAATAACGGCTGCGCACCAGCCTGAACAGGCTTAATCCCAGGCGCGCGCCCGCACGGGTTGCCCCGGCAACGCGATTTTGTTTCAATCGAGCGGGCCGCAGGATCGGCGGCCGCAATAGAGGAAGCGCATGCGTCATATCTGGTGGTTTCTGGTGCCCGCACTGATTGGTCTGGTGGCGCCGGCGCAAGCGCGTCCCCGCGACGACGCCCTGTCGGGCGCCATTCGTTGCGGCGCGATTGCCGACTCGCGGCAATGGCTGGATTGCTATTACGGCGCCGCCCAGCCGATGCGCGCCGCCCTCGGCCTGCCCCCCGCCCTTGCGGCGCAAGTCAAACTGGCTTCGTCGCCGCCGGCCGGCGGCCAGCCGCGCGACGAAGCGGTACGCACCGAGGTGGTGTCGGCGGCCGCGGGTTGCATGCGCGAGCCCGGCGAGCGTCCGTGGCTGGACTGTTATTACGCAGCCGCCACGCCGATGCGGGTCCAGTTGGGGCTTTCGGCGCCCCAAGCCGCGGCCAGGCCCGTTCCTGTGCCTGTTACGCCGGCACCTGCACAGCAATTTGTTTCCGCCGCGCCGGTGCCGCAGCCCAAACCCGCAGGCCCGCCCCCCAAGCCGCGTAGCAGCATTTTCACCGGCATCTTCAACAACGCCAAGCCGGTCGTGCGCGACATGCCGATGGCATCCTATGAATTCGCCAGTAATGGCTCTTTCACCGTCACACTTCAGGATGGTCAGGTCTGGGAACAATCTCCCGAGGACGAGATCTACCACCCTGCCCGCTGGCGCGGAGAAGCTTCCGAATATGCGGTGACCATTACGCCCGCAGCGATGCGTACCTTCACCATGACGGTGGACGGCTACATGCATAAAGTCCGCCGCATCCGCTGACGGAGCGCCCCGCAACAGCAGCTCCACTTGTACCGGTAGCGACATACCTGGCCGCAAAAAAGCGTGCTACGGTTTGCCAACTGGTTTGGGAGGGGCTGATGGTTCGATATCTGCTTTTGATCGCGGCGTTCTGTTTCGGCGGCACTGCTTACGCGCAAACGTCCGGCAACATCCTTATGGAAAAAATGACGTCGTATGAAATCCGCGACGCCATCGCGGCCGGCAAAACCACTGTCATCCTGCCCAGCGGCGGCACCGAGCAGAACGGTCCCGGCATGGCGACCGGCAAGCATAATTTCCGCGTCTATGCCAATGCCCAGACCATCGCGCGCCGGTTGGGCAATGCGCTGGTGACCGCGACGATCACCTATACCCCCGAAGGCAAATATGACCCGCCCACGGGACATCTGCGCTATCCCGGCACCATCGGCGTGCCGGAAGCTGTCTATGCCGGCGTGGTGGAGGGTGTCGTCCGCAGCCTGAAACTGCATGGTTTCAAGAACATCGTCCTGATCGGCGATCACGGTTCCGACCAGGATGGCCAGAATGCCGTCGCCGCCAAGCTGAACAAGGAATGGGCCGCCACCGATGTGCGGGTGCATGCCATCGGAGTCTATTATCGCGGCGATCCCGAAGGCGATGCCGCCGAAATGATGAAGCGCGGCATCAAGAAAGAAGAGATCGGCAATCACGCCGATGTCCGCGACACCTCCCAGATGCTCGCGGTCGATCCCAGCATGGTTCACACGGCCCGGCTGGAAGCGGGCAACGGCAAGAATGGCGTGGAAGGCGATCCCCGCCGCGCCAGCGCGGAAATCGGCCGCGTCCTGATCCAGCGCACGGTGGACCGCACCGTGGAAGCCATCCGCAAGTCCATTGCCGCCCGCTGA
>CBHTTW010000235.1:0-4802 GCA_966096025.1 uncultured Alphaproteobacteria bacterium
TAGTTGTGGAGATTTTCCGCCATTTTGGGCACGCCGAAGCGCAGCAGATGGGCGCGCTCGGACGACTCCTTGTCGCCCGCGGCGGCGGCCTTGTCGTACCAATACAAGGCGCGCTCGGTGCTTTGCGCCACGCCCTCGCCCCGCTCATAGAGAACCGCAAGATCGAAAGCCGAATCGCGATAGCCCATGGATGCGGCCTTGCCGAACCAGGTCGCCGCTTCGCTGGCGTTCTTTTCGACGCCGCCGCCGGTGACCAAGGCCACGGCGACATTGTGCATCGCCTTGACATTGCCGTTCAGCGCCGCCGCCGACATCCAGCGGAACCCGGCACGGGGATCCGGCTTGATGCCGCTCGTGTACAAGGTGGCAAGAAGGAACTGGCCAAGCGGCTCGCCTTTGGAGGCCGACAGCCCGGCCCAGCCCACTGCGGCGGCGGAATTGGAAACCACGCCGTCGCCGCGCATGTAAGCCAAGGCGAGATCGGCTTGCGCGCCGGTATCGCCTTTCTCCGCCCGCTCCAGCAAGGATTGGACCGTCGGACCCATCTGTTCGGCCACCACCGCGCCGGTGGCATTGATGATGGTGACCCCGGAGACGCTGGCCAGGTTTTCGGAAGCGGTTGCAAAGGGCGAGCGTTTGGCGCGCGCGTCGCCGCCCATGGTGGCCAGGCCCACGACAAGGCCGACGGCAACGATGGTCACCGCGCTCATCAATGTCAGGATGTTGCTTTTGCGCTGCGATTTTTCGAAGCGGATATTCTGGTCCGCGGAATTCTGCACCAAGGCGCGTGCGTTATCCATCACGTCGCGCGAAAGGCCTGGCAAAACCGGCTTCGAGGCGATGTAAGCATCCTCGATGGCCTGTTGCTGTTCATAGGCGGCAATGAGGGACGGTCTTGAGTCCGCTTTACCGCTCGCCGCTTCGGCGTCATCCAGGATGGGCGGCATGAGCGGGGTTTCGTCCGGCCCGGCCGCTTGCGACAACGCCTCGCCGGCATGCGACAGTTCCTGGCGGGCCAGATCGGCGCCGACTTCGTCTATCCTGACTTCCAGCAGGGAAATCGCGCGCTGCAGCACACGGATCTTGCGGTCGTCCGGCTCATTGTCGTCGTTCAGGACATTGTATTCGACCAGCGATGTCGGCGGATTTTCAACTTCGCATGCAACCGCGGTTACCGGCGGTGCGGCCGGCGGCGGCAGTTTTTCGACTTTCGCGGCCGGCTTTTCGCGTTTCCCATCCAGCGCGGCCAGCAACGCGGCCTTGGTGGGATACAGGCCGCGCAATTGCGATTTGCTGATGCGGGTCTTTTTGCAAAGCTCGACGAGCGTGAAGCCGCGGCCGTTTTTGGCCAGCAGGGATCGCGCGGCCTTGAGCACCTTTAACTGGCGCGCTTCGCAATCCATGGCTTGGACTCTTCCACCCGTAAAAATCATCACGAAAATTACGGGGTGAGACTTAATATCTCGCTAATCCAACCTTAACAGATCGTTTCAATCGCGCGGAGCCGGCGCCGGCCATGGTACGGCCGGGCACAATCGAACTACTTTTCAAACGGAATATAGTCTTCACGCACCGGGCAGAAGACATCCAGTATCCGGCAATCGGTAAGGGCACGGCCCGAATGCACCGCATGGGGCGGAATAATGCTGATCGACCCGGGCCGAAGCACCTGTTTGACGCCATCCACGATGATTTCGAACTCGCCTTCGAAGGTGTGGGCCACCTGTTCATGGGGATGGGAATGTTCCGGCAGGACGGTTCCGGCGGGAACGTCCCAATAGACGAAGGTCATGCCGGCCGAGCGGATGAATTTTCCGCGCCAGCCCGGAAAGGGCGACCGCTCCGGCAGTTCGTCGAGATTTAACATGGTCATCGGGCTCTTCTCCGCCAAAAAATTTACAGAAGATGGCTGACGCACCCTAGCGTCCCAAACACGCCGCTTTCAACCCTTCCACGTCTTCCGCGGTCAGGACGAAACGATCCGCGTGAATCAGCGGCGACATGATGGAAGAAGGATTGGAATTGTGCGTGATGCCGAGCGCATGCCCCAATTCATGGGATAAAATGATCCGCAAGGCCGCCTCGCCGTCGAATTGGAAAATATCGATCCGCTCCTCGCCGCCCTGCCGGATATAGACACCCTCTTCAAAGGCAATGCCGGTGGCGCCGGATGCGTTCAATTCGTTGGCTTGCGCATTGGCCCGGTGCAGCAAGCCATTGTGCCGGTCGATCTGCCTGTTGATGTCGTCGGTCAGCCGGTTCAGCTCCCGCCTTTTGACGTCCATTGTCTCGGCTTCTTTTCGAAGGCGCGCCCGCTCGCCCTGCAAGCGCTGATACTCGCCTTCCGGCGCACCGCCCTTGGCGCCCCAATGGGCGACCTGCTTGTTGTAATCTTCCTGGCGCCGCTCCAAGGACGCAAGCTGTTTGGAATAATCCCCGTCAAGATCGCGGAGCCTGTCTTGAAGCGGCCGCAACCCCTCCTTGATCAGATCAGCTTGCTTCAGTTTTTCGGAAATGCCGGCGCGGGCGGCGACCACGCGCTTGGTGGTCTCCTGCCTTGTGTCATAGACAAGGTTGATTTTCACCGCCCCTCTTGGCCCGCGGACGAAAAGCTTGCGGCCGGCGGCGCTTTCCCAAATTCCGGCTGCCGCCTCCACGGCGCGTCCGAAATCCTCGCGGCCGATGCCAAAGCGGGAGTCCAAGGCGCCGATCCGGTAGCTTATCGGGGTCAGGCAGGCTTGACGCGCCTGGCCGAAAGAGCTCGAACCGGGCAAAGCCGAGAGCAGCGCACCTGCCAGCAGAAGCTTCGCGTTCATTTAAGGCCGATTCCCTACGGCCGGATTTTAGCATGGCGCGCACCAAAACAGCATCGCCTTTTGCCGCGTTCCGGACAAAGATGGACACCAGACCTTCTGCGGGGAGAGCGCCATGTCCAAGATCCAGGCCTTCGATTCCAACACCATTCCCTGGGAGGAGCGGTTCGTTCCCGAATTGGGCAAGGCCCTTTTCGCCAAGCAGTTCCTGGAGGACCCGGATACCGGCGTAACGGTGCGGATGGTGAAATACCCCGCCGGTTTCATGAATACCTGGCACACCCATCCTTGCGCCCATGGCATCTTCGTCCTGGAGGGCACGCTGGTGACCCATGAGGGATCGTTCGGGCCGGGAAATTTCGTGTGGTTTCCGGAAGGCATGAAAATGCAGCACGGCGCCACCCAGACGGAAGATGTGACAGCCCTGTTCCTCACCAACAAGAAATTCGAGATCTGGTACCAGAAGCCTTGATCGCGCTTTTATCGGCGATCTGACCGGCGTGTGGAAAAATCGGGGGTAACGTCATGCGGCCATGTTTGATGATGTGCGCCATTGCGCTGTTGTTCACGCCCACGGTGCAGGCGCAAGTGCCGGCCGGTGCATCGCTGGGGGCGCTGGGCCAGGACGGCCCGGCGATTTTGCGCCCCGATTATGCCCGCACCCGGGCGGTGATTTCGCCCATCATTCATGCCGACCGCCGGGTGACATTCCGTCTGAATGCGCCCGAGGCAAGAGACGTCCGCCTCGCCGGCCATGTGATCGGGCCCAATTCCCACTGGCTGTCCAAGGACAGGTCACTGCCCATGACCAAGGGCGGCGACGGCTTTTGGACTCTTACCGTGGGACCGCTGGCGCCCGAACTTTATGACTATGGCTATACGGTGGATGGCGTGGCGGCATCGGACCCCGGCAACCGGCTGAATCTGGTGGAGGTGCCGGGCAGCACGCCCGCTTATTATGACGCCCAGGACGTGCCGCATGGCGATGTCCATATGGTGGTCTATCACTCCAAGGCGATGGGTTCGCCGCGCTATCTGCGCGTCTACACGCCGCCCGGCTATGACAGCGGCAAACAGCGCTATCCCGTTCTCTATCTCATGCATGGCGGCAATTGCTGCGAATATAGCTGGATGGAGCAGGCGCGCGCCAACCTGATCCTGGACAATCTGATCGCGGCGAAAAAGGCGCGCCCCATGATCATGGTGATGGCGCTGGGTTCACGGTCCGGTCCCAGCGAAGCGCTGGCGCCGGTGCCTTCGCAAATCGAAGGATTCAAACCGCCGCCCGGAAAACAGACCAACTACGATCCCGGCAATCTGTTCGAGATCGACCTGTTGACCGGCATCATCCCTTTCATTGAAAAGCGCTTCCGCGCCATTGCCGATGCCGATCACCGCGCTTTGTCCGGCCTGTCGCAAGGCGGCATCCAAACCGTCACCATCGGCCTGCGCCATAGCGATGTCTTCCATTGGCTGGTGCCGATGAGCGCCGGCGCGGAAAACCAGGGCGACGATCAATTCGTGGAAATTTCCCGCGACGTCTATGAGCATCCCGAAACGCTCCGGAAAAATCTCAAGCTGCTGCATTTCGTGGTCGGCGATCAGGACGTGCTGCATGAGGCGGACAAAAGGCTGGCCGCCCTTTTGACCAAGGCCGGAATCAAGCTCACCTTTCAGCCGGTGCCGGGCATGCACGAATATAAAGTCTGGCGGCAGGGCCTGCGCGATACCGCGCCGCTGCTCTTCACCCCGGAAAAATAAGGAAAAATTCCGCTCGGCAGGACTTGCCTAAAATTGATGTAAAGCCCCGAATTGTACGTTTTTAGACATTCCCGTAAGGCCATGGAAAATTCCATCCCCTAAATTGGTCCCGATTTCCAAACGGAGACCACCCATGCGTAAGACCATTCTTGCCTTCCTGAAGAACGAATCCGGCGCCACCGCCATCGAGTATGGCCTGATCGCCGCCTTGATCGCCGTCGTCATCAT
>CBHTTW010000236.1:0-4764 GCA_966096025.1 uncultured Alphaproteobacteria bacterium
AAGCCGCGGGTGCTGATGCCGCCCCAGCCCGGCGGCGCCAAGATGGCGAAGCAATTGGCGATATTGGATTGGAGAGCGACAAGGTGAGCCTCAAGAAGCGCTCCTTCACCCTGGCGGGACATCGCACCAGTGTGGCGCTGGAAGCGGAATTCTGGGCGGTGATCGATGCCGGCGCGGCCCGCGAGCGGATCAGCCTGGCGGCGCTGGTGGCAAAAATCGATGCCGGCCGGGGCGACCGCCCGCTGGCCAGCGCGTTGCGTCTTTTTGCCCTGGCCGCCAAAGGAACTTCGCCATGATCACGCTTTATCACGCCCCCCGCTCGCGGGCCTCGCGCTTCATCTTCCTGCTGGAGGAACTGGGCGCGCCTTATGAGCTGAAGGAAGTTTCGATCCGGCGCGGCGATGGCAGCGGTACGCTTGACCCCGCCAATCCGCATCCCCATGGCAAGGTGCCGGTGATTCGCGACGGCGACACCGTGGTCTATGAAAGTGCCGCCATCGCGCTGTATCTCACCGACAAATTTCCCAAAAACGGCATCGGCCCGCTGGTGGGCGATGCGACGCGCGGCGCCTATCTGACCTGGCTGGCCTATTATGCCGGGGTGATGGAACCGGCCTGGATGAGCGCCTTTATGAAATGGGAAGTGCGGCGCGGCACCGCCGGCTGGGTCAAGACCGAGGAAGTGATGGAGCTGGTCAACACGACCCTGTCCAAGCAGCCATTTCTTTTGGGCGAAAAATTTAGCGCCGCCGATGTGCTGGTCGGAACCACCTTCAAGCTGTTCATGGGCTCGCCGCTGCTGGCCAAGACCGAGTTGTTGGAATCCTATGTCAACCGCATCACCAGCCGGCCCGCCTATATCCGCGCCCAGGAAATCGAGGCCGGGCATGGCTGAAATCGTCAACCTCAACCGCGCCCGCAAGGCCAAAAAACGGTCCGAAAAAGAAAAGACCGCCGAGGCCAATCGCGTCCTGCACGGCACGCCCAAGGCGCTGCGGAACATCGAAAAGGCGCGCAAGGACAAGGCAGATCAGAGCCTGTCGGGTCACGAGCTTGGAAAGGGCGAAGACGACAATTAGATGGGATTTTCCGCGCCCACGTTCTAATATCGTTCTCATGTCCCCAGATTCCCGGTTTTCCTCATGAGTGGCTATGGCGACCGCTATTCCGATCCGCTGGATTCTGCGTTTGAGGAGCCTTCAGCCGCGCCCGTCCCGCGCGATCCGCCCTATTTTGCCGGCCTGAACAAGGAACAGCGTGAAGCGGTGGAAGCGGTGGACGGGCCGGTGCTGGTGCTGGCCGGCGCGGGCACCGGCAAGACGCGGGTGCTGACGACACGCCTGGCCCATATCCTGGCCACCCGCCGCGCCTGGCCGGGGCAGATCCTTTGCGTCACCTTCACCAACAAGGCAGCGCGGGAAATGAAGGAGCGCATCGGCGCGCTGATCGGCGGCGTGGTCGAGGGCATGCAATGGCTGGGCACCTTCCATTCCATTGCCGCCAAGATGTTGCGCCACCATGCCGAGCTGGCGGGTTTGAAATCCAACTTCACCATCCTGGACACCGACGACCAGCTGCGGCTGATGAAGCAGTTGATCGAGGCCGAAGGGGTGGACGAGAAACGCTGGCCCGCCCGCACCCTGGCCGCGATGATCGACGGCTGGAAGAATCGGGGGCTGCGCCCCGATGAGGTTTCCGAAGGCGAGGCCCAAGGCTATGCCTTTGGCAAGGGCAAATCGCTCTATCGCCAGTATCAGGAACGGCTGAAGGCGCTGAACGCGGCCGACTTCGGCGATCTGCTGCTGGAGACCCTGCACATCCTCAAGACCCAGCCCGACATATTGGCCGATTATCGCGATCGTTTCCGCTACATGCTGGTGGATGAGTATCAGGACACCAATGTGGTCCAGTATCTGTGGCTGAACCTGCTGGCGCGCGGCTCGGGCAATGTCTGTGTGGTGGGCGACGACGATCAAAGCATTTATGGCTGGCGCGGCGCCGAAGTGGAAAACATCCTGCGTTTTGAGCGCGATTTTCCCGGCGCGCGGGTGATCCGGCTGGAGCGCAATTACCGCTCGACCCCGGCCATTCTGGGTGCGGCCTCGGGGCTGATCGCCGCCAACAAGGGCCGGTTGGGCAAGACGCTTTGGACCGAAGGCGAGCCGGGCGAGAAGATCAAGGTCGCCGGGGTGTGGGACGCCGAGGAAGAGGCGCGCAATGTCGCCTCCGAGGCCGAGGATCAGCATCGCCAGGGCCAGGCCTTTGCCCAGATGGCGGTGTTGGTGCGCGCCTCGTTCCAGATGCGCGAATTCGAGGACCGGTTTATTTCCCTGGGCCTTCCTTACCGCGTGATCGGCGGTCCGCGTTTCTATGAACGGGCCGAAATTCGCGATGCCATCGCCTATATGCGGCTGATCGCCCAGGGCGATGACGACCTGGCGTTCGAGCGCATCGTCAACAAGCCCAAGCGCGGCATCGGCGATGCTTCGGTGGCCAGCCTGCACGCCTATGCGAGGGCGCGGCAAATGCCGCTGCTATCGGCGGCGCGCGAGATCGCCGACACGGATGAATTGCCGCCCAAGGCACGCAAGGCGCTGAGCGAGCTGGCGGGAAATTTCGCGCGCTGGGGCGATACGGCGAAGGTTCTGCCGCACACCGAACTGGCCGAAATGGTGCTGGATGAAAGCGGCTATACCGACATGCTGAAGGCCGACAAATCGGCGGAAGCGCCGGGCCGCCTCGACAACCTGAAGGAATTCGTCCGCTCCATGGAGGGTTTTGAGTCCCTCACGGGCTTCCTGGAGCATGTCAGCCTGGTGATGGAAATCGCCCAGGATGAGAGCGGCGACCGCATCAATCTGATGACCCTGCATGCCGCCAAGGGCCTGGAATTCAACACCGTCTTCCTGCCCGGCTGGGAGGAAGGGCTGTTCCCGTCCCAACGCACCATGGACGAGAATGGCTTGGCGGGATTGGAAGAGGAACGCCGCCTGGCCTATGTCGGGCTGACGCGGGCGCGCCAGCGCATTCGCATTTCCTTTGCCGCCAACCGCCGGGTGCATGGCTCCTGGCAAAGCGCCTTGCCGTCGCGCTTCATCAAGGAAATCCCCGAGGGCCATGTCGATGTCGCGGTGGATGACGGTTTTTACGGCGGCTATGCCGGTTTCCGCGACAATGACAATGCCGCCAGTTTCGGCAGCACCTATGATTCACCGGGCTGGAAACGCGCCCAGGCCAATCGTGCAGCGGCGGGACAAGTTCGCACGCGCCCGCCGATGATCGAGGCCCAGGCCTGGAGCGTGCAGACCTCCGATCCCGCCGCTTCCGCCTATGCCCGCGGCGACCGCGTCTTCCACCAGAAATTCGGCTATGGCCGGGTGCGCTATGTCGAAGGCAACAAGCTGACGGTGGAGTTCGATAAAGCAGGCGAAAAGCGGGTCATCGACCAGTTTGTGAGCCGCGCCTAGAACACGTGCAAGGTCGCCAGCACAAAAGCGCCGTCGGACTTGGCCAGGTGCGGCACACCCTTTTGCACAAAAATCCAGTCGCCCTTTTTCATGCGGATGTCGGTACCGCCGGAAATCGCATCGCCATCGATATTGGCGCCGGTATCCTTGGGATTGGTCACGGTGCCACCGGCGACGATCACGCCCTCGCCTTCCAGTACGACCATGAATTCCGCATCGTTCTTGTGAACCGAGGCAATGCCTTTGGGTGAACGATATTCCAGCCCCATGCGGTAAGGCGGCAGGGCCAGGATCGTGTCGCCGCCGAAGAAGCGCGGCGAAGTCGCCACGGCGGCGCGGGCCTTTTCGGTCATGGCGGGCAGATCGGACGCCAGATTGACCAGCTTGGGTGTGGCGGGGGCGCGGCCGGGGACCGGCGCGGGCTCACCGGTACGCGCCAGATGCAGGGTCGCCAGCACAAACGGCGCGCCCGCATCGGGCACCATCATATGCGCCACGTTCTGGGGCACCATCAGGATGTCGCCCTTCACCATATGCTTTGGCGTGCCGCCGGTGATGTCGCTGCCCGAGATATTGCCGTTGGCGGTGATGGCGCCCACCAGAGTGCCGCCGGTGGTGATGGTGCCTGCTCCGTCCAGGACCATGATGATCTCGGCCTCGGCCGGATGCTGGGAGGCGGGCGCCTTGGCGATGCGGTGTTCCAGATTGAGGGCCCAGGGCGCCGCCGCGATGATAGGCAGCGATGAGCCGGGCCGTCCGGCTTGCGCGGCGCTGGCCTTTTGCCGGATCTGCTCGACCTGTTCGGCCGTGACCACAATCACCCCGCTGGGCATTTGGGCGACGGCGGGAAGGCTGGCCAGCAGCAGGAGCGCGGCAGCAAGGATCGGCGTCTTCATCGTGTTTGCCTTTGTTGCTTTTATCGACCCAAACAGGCTAGCACGGCCACCATGACAAATCCGCCCCTTTGGAAGGCTTCGGTAGCGCTTACCAAATCCGAGGCCGCCGACGTTTCGGCCGCGCTGGAGCTGGACGGCAGCGCCCAGGCGGTGCTGATCGTGGAGGAGCCCTTTGCCGATGGCGCGGTGGTGGAGGCGCTTTACACCGATCCGCCGGACGCCACCTATCTCAGCCTGATTACCGGCCGGGATGTGAAGGTCGAGGCCCTGCCCGACCAGGACTGGATCAAGCTCAGCCAGCAGGGCTTGCCGCCGGTGCGGGCCGGGCGGTTTTTCGTCTATGGCGCGCATGATGCGGGCCGGGTGCCGCATGGCGTGATCCCGATCAAGATCGAGGCGGG
>CBHTTW010000237.1:0-4695 GCA_966096025.1 uncultured Alphaproteobacteria bacterium
GCTGCTCATGCACCATGGTGTGGCGGGTGATGGAGTAGGTGAACTTGTCCATCTGGGCGGCGTTGGGCAGTTCGCCGTAAAGCAGCAGGTAGCAGCTTTCCAGAAAGCTGGAATGTTCCGCCAGATCGCCGATGGCGTAGCCGCGATATTGCAGAATGCCCTTGTCGCCATCGATGAAGGTAATGTTGGACTCGGTCGAGGCGGTGGAGGTGAAGCCGGGATCGTAGGTGAAGATATCCACCTGGTCGTAGAGCTTGCGGATATCCACGACATTGGGGCCCTGGGTGCCGGCAAAGACCGGGAACTCATAATCCTTGCCGCCATAGCTGAGCTTGGCGCTTCCGTCGGGCTTGATCTTGCTCTCTCTCATGGCATTCCCCCGAATTTTGCACTGCAATAAAGCCACGCTTTTGACGGTTCGTCACGTGGTTTGATACCGACAAATGTTACTGTCTTATTCTTTGTAAGCCCTTAACCGGACAAGGGATTCTTCCCGGCCCAGCAGCGCCAGCATCTCGAACAGGGGCGGCGAGGAGGCTTTGCCGGTCAGGGCGGCCCGCAAGGGCTGCGCCACCTGGCCCAGCTTGAGTCCCTGGCCTTCCGCAAAGGCGCGGGCGCACGCCTCCAGGTCGGTGGCGCCCCAGTCGGTGGCTTCCAGCGCGCCCAGGACGGCGGCCAGATGGGCGCGCGCTTCCGGGGTCAAAAGCTTGGCCGCGGCTTCGTCCAGGGTGCGCGGGCCGTCGGTGAAGAGAAACTCCGCGCCTGAGATCAGCTCGACCAGGGTCTTGGCGCGCTCCTTCAAGGACGGCATGGCGGCCTTCAGCCGTTCGCGCGCCGTCATCGTCAGGACACGCGGCGGCGTCTCGCGCGACAGGAAGGCGGTGACGTCCGCCAACAACACCTCGTCGGCGCTTTCGCGGATGTAATGGCCGTTGAGATTGTCCAGTTTCTTGTAATCCATCCGCGCCGCGCTCTTGCCGATGGATTCCAGGTTGAACCATTCGATGGCCTGGGCAGTGGAGATGATTTCGTCGTCGCCATGGCTCCAGCCCAGCCGCAGCAGATAGTTGCGCATGGTCTCGGGCAGATAGCCCATGTCGCGATAGGCCTCGACCGCCAGGGCGCCATGGCGCTTGGACAGCTTGGCGCCGTCGGGTCCGTTGATCAGCGGCAGATGGCCATAGACCGGAATCGGCGCGCCCATCGCCTCGATCAGCTGAAGCTGGCGGGCGGCATTGTTGAGATGATCGGCGCCGCGAATGACATGGGTGACGCCCATGTCGAAATCGTCCACCACCACCGCCAGCATATAGGTCGGGGTGCCGTCGGACCGCAGCAGCACCATGTCGTCGAGCTGGGAATTTTCGAACCGCACATGGCCCAGCACTTCGTCGTGAACGATGGTTTCGCCGTCCTGCCGGGCTTTGAGCCGCACGACAAAGGGTTTGCCTTGCTGTTCGGGGCCGGGATTGCGGTCGCGCCAGCGGCCGTCATAGCGCATCGGCTTTCCGGCTGCCTTTTGTTCTTCACGCATTTGGGTGAGTTCTTCGGCCGTGGCATAGCAGCGATAGGCCTTGCCTTCGGCCAGCAGCTTTTCGGCCACTTCGCGATGACGGCCGGCGCGGGCGAATTGATAGATCACCTCGCCGTCCCAGTTCAGCCCCATCCAGGTCATGCCGTTGAGGATGGCATCTACCGCTTCGGGAGTGGAGCGTTCGCGGTCGGTATCCTCGATGCGCAGAAGGAAGGTGCCGCCAGTGTGGCGGGCATAAAGCCAGTTGAACAGAGCGGTGCGGGCGCCGCCGATATGCAGCATGCCTGTGGGCGAGGGGGCGAAGCGCAGGACGGGTTTGGGATTTTCAGCCATGATCGACAGGGACTTAGAGCAGTGAAGGGGCCTTGGCAATGAGACCCAGCCCGAAGGGACAAATCGGTCCAGCGGACCGATTTGAGGGTCGAATGCGCCGAGCCCGAGCGAGGCGCCGGGGCGCAATAAATGCTGTCGCAAAATGAACTTTCAGCGGAGCGCGACCGCTGGCCGTTGTGGCTGCCGGTGGCCCTGGGGACCGGTTCCGGAGCCTATTTCGCGCTTCCCGCCGAGCCGCCGGTTCTTTTTGCCTGGATTGCCCTGGGCTTGACCTGGGCTTTTGCCACCCTGGCGATCCTGGGGCGCGCGCGCTGGCGTTTTGGCTTTGTCTGGGCCTTGCTGGCGGCGCTGATGCTGGGTTTCGGCCTGGCAAAATTGCGCGAGACCAAAGTCCGCACTCCGGTCCTGGAACAGGGTGCGGTGGTGCATCTCACCGGCCGGCTGGTGTCGCTGGAGCCGCGCGAAAAAGGCGTGCGAGCCATATTGGAAGATGTCCGCTCCGGCGGGCTCGATCCTGCGCCGCGCCGGGTGCGGATCGCGATGCGCGCAGGCGTTGATTTTCAGCCCGGCGATTGGCTAAGCCTGACGGCGCGGCTGGATACCCCGCCCGGCCCCAGCGAACCGGGCGCCCATGATCTGGGACGGCGGCTCTATTTCCAATCCATCGGCGCGGTGGGTTTTGCCTATGGCCGGGCGCACGCCGTGCCGCCGGCGAGCGCGCCCGGCATCGGCCAACGCATCGGCGATGCGGTGGAAAGATTGCGCCTTGGCATGACGCAGACGATCCAAACGGCGCTGCAGGGGAGCACCGGCGGCATCGCCGCTTCCCTGATCACGGGTGAACGCGGCGGCATCAGCGAGGAAGACGAAGACGCGCTGCGCGATGCCGGCCTGGCGCATGTGCTTGCCATATCGGGATTGCAGATGGCGATGGTGGGCGGCGGCATATTTTGGCTGCTGCGCGCCCTGTTGGCCGCGATACCGGCTTTGGCCCTCAATTTTCCGATCAAGAAATGGGCGGCGCTGGGGGCACTGGCGGCTTCCATTTTCTATTTGACCATCAGCGGCGCGGCGCCGTCGGCGGTGCGGGCCTTTGTGATGTTCGCCGTGGTGATGTTGGCGGTGCTGCTGGACCGTTCGGCGCTGACCATGCGGTCGCTGGCTTTGGCGGGCGCGATCCTTCTGATGCTGCAGCCCGAAGCGATATTGGATCCCGGCTTTCAAATGTCTTTCGCCGCCGTGGCGGGCCTGGTGGCGGTGGCGGAATGGGAGGCGCGGCGCGAACGGACACAGCCGCGCGGCATGCTCTATCGCTATCTCCATGGCACGGTGATGACCAGCCTGGTCGGCAGTCTGGCCACTTTGCCCTTCGCCTTGTTCTATTTCGAACGCGCCACCCATTACGCCGTGCTGGGCAATCTGATCGCCATGCCGGTGATGGGTCTTTGGGTGATGCCGGCGGCGGCGCTGTCGGTGGTGCTGATGCCGCTTGGTGTTGAGGCTTTTGCGCTCGACCTGATGGGACGCGGGATCGAGATCATGGTGGCGCTGGGACGCTGGGTGTCGGGCCTGCCCGGTGCGGTTTCCTTGTCGCCGGCCATGCCGCAGGCCGCGCTGGTTTTGATCTCGCTGGGCGGGCTGTGGCTGGCGCTGTGGCAGAAGAGATGGCGCTGGTGGGGACTGATGCCGGTGCTGATCGGCGCGGCTTTGGCGTGGCGTGCGCCCTTGCCCGATATGCTGGTGGCGTCGGACGGGGTCACCATCGCCATGCGCGGCGAGGACGGGTTGCTGCATTTCATCCGCAAGCCGCAAGACAAATATGCCGCCCGCGACTGGCTGCGGCGCGACGGCGATGGCCGCGACATCGAACAGGCGGTGGGTTTGCCGGGGACGATGTGCGACGGGCAGGGCTGCGTGGTGACCAAGACCGTCGTGATCGGCGCGTCGCGGCGGAGCGTGATGATTGCGGCGGGACTTCGCCCCGAAGCCCTGGAAGAGGATTGTGCCCACGCCCAAATCGTCATCAACCCGGCTTTGTCATCGGCCTGCAAGGGCCCCGCGCTGTTGATCGATCAAGGCGCCGTGGGCCAAGGCTGGCGCATAAATCTGTCATCCCTGACGGGCGAAAGCGTCCGCGACCGGCGCGGTCGGCGCCCTTGGTCCAGCCCGCGCTGAGCGCGCTTTTGGTATTCAAGCGAACGAACGATTTGATGCCTATCGCTTGAGCGTGGCGCTGAGTGAGGCACGACCCGCGTAAGCGGGGCAAATCGGTCCGGGGGACCGATTTGAGTGCCGAACGCGCTCTTATAATTCATCTTCTTCGCTGTTGCCCCCTGACGCATGGTGGTGACAGCATGATGCGTTCGATGGGACGTTCGCGATGGCAAGTCTTGCCAGCCGTACGGTGTCACATACAGCCCCAAGGCATGACTTTGGCGCCTGGGTTGCGCTGGCCTGCGAGGCCATCGAATGCGGCAAATGTCTGGAAATCGGCTATCCCGAATGCACGCGCATTGTGGAGGTGCACCGCGTCGGCATTGGGCGCAGCGGCGGACATATTCTGAGCGGCTGGCAAGTTCGCGGTCCGGCACATGAACGCGCGGGCTGGAAACTGCTCAACTTGGATGAAGCTGAACATCTGGAGCTCACCACCATCATCTCGCGAGCACCGCGTCCCGATTATCGCCGGGGCGCCAAGCAGTTCATCGGCGTCATCTGTCAGCTTTGACAGCGCGCTCAGTACCGACGGATCAGACCGACCAGCTTGCCCTGGACCTTGACCCGGTCGGCGCCATAGAGGCGCGTCTCATAGGCCGGATTGGCGGCTT
>CBHTTW010000238.1:0-4680 GCA_966096025.1 uncultured Alphaproteobacteria bacterium
GGATAACCGGCTACCCCAGCGAAGACGGGGGCTGAAAGCGAGCGGGGGGCAGTGCTAGCAGCCCAGGACCGTCTTCACTCTAGAAAATAGGCAAAGATGCCACAGGTTTCAAGAAAATTTGGACGACTAAAAGAATTATAATGACAGTTGCTTTTTTGTCATGACGATTTTGGCCAAATCACAGGGAATTTGCGCCCTTTTTAAGGCGGAACCGGAGCTTCAGCCCCAACTTTCGGTGACGCCCTTGCGCTTGGCGATGGGTGCCGGAGCGACAGGCAGCGCTGCCAAGGGCGCGCCCAGCCATTTGCCTTGTCCATGCTGAAAGCCCAACTCGCGGGCGGCTTTGGCCATGGCTTCGGTTTCGATCCACTCCGCGATGGTGGTTATGCCCATTTCGCCGCACAATTTCGCCAGCCCCGCCAGCAAGGCATCGTCGCGCTTGGAACTGCCGATTTTCTTGATCATGGCGCCGTCGAATTTCACGAAATCCACCTGGAAGGCGTGCAGATAGTTGATCGATGCGCTTCCAGCACCGAAATCGTCCAGCCCGACGCGGTAACCCAGGGCGCGAAGCGCCGCGATTGCCTTGCCGGCATTTTCCAGATCGGCGATGGCGGCGGTTTCGGTAATCTCGATCAGGGTGCGCGGCGCCAGCTTGCGGCGCCTGGTGAGAATTCCGGCCAGCATGCCGAAGCTGGAGGGCGAGGCGATGGTCGCGCCCGAGACATTGAAGGCGATATGGGCGCCGGGCTGGGCTTCGATCAGGTCCAGAATCTTGCTGGCCACCGCCAGGTCGAAGACATTGGAGATGCCCAGAGCTTCGATGAATTTGACGGTGTCCTGGGTTCCTTCCGGATTGGCGAAGCGCGCCAGGGCTTCGTAATGCGAGACTTTTGCGGTGGAAAGATCGCTGATCGGCTGGTAGGCGATTTCAAAAGCGCCCTCGCCCAGCGTCTTGGTCATGGCGGCCAGCCTTTGCTCGGTCGCCACCATCATGGCCGCGAAGATGCCGGCAATATCGCCGTCGCGGTCGTCGATCTTGCCCTTCCCGGCGAACTGCTCGATCACATAGCGCATCGCCAGCAGGCGCTGCTCGGGGCTGAGGCCGCCGCCTTTAAGGCCGATGCTGGCTTCCGCCATTTTGGGCGCCGCAAGCCCGCCGGCCGAAAAAGCCTCGGCGATCTTTTTGGCGATATCCAGCGAGCCCTTGGCCGCCGGCGCCAAGGTGCCGAAACTGGATTCCGAAATGCGTCCCGACGCGCTGGCGCCGGAGTTCTGAATACTGTCTCCGATACGCTGCAACAGCGCATCCGCGCCTTCCTTGGGAAGTTGGGCGCAGAGTTCGGGCAGGCCTTGCACATGCACCAAGGTCAGCGTGTCGCGCTCGCCCGCCTTTTCGGCGGCGGCCATGAAGCCTTCGCGCGAGGCCAGGCCGGTTTTGGGATCGATGGTTGCGCTGGGGGTGCGTGTGCCCGGCCGCGTCAGAGTGCAGGAAATATTGGCGCCATTCTCCGGCAAGCGGAACATGGCCAGGCTGGCATCGGCCCCGGTCGCCAGAGTGAGCGTGAAAGGACCGGCGCGATCGCCGCTTTTGAGCGCCTGGGCAAAGGTGGCGAATTTGGCGCCTTCGGAAGGCTTGAACAATTTCGCGGCCGGTTTTCCGATCAGCGCTTCGCCGCTTTCATGCACCAAATCGTTGGCCGCGCCGGCGGCAAACAGGATTTTGCCGTCCGTATCGGTCTCAAACAGAAAGTCGGCATTGGTGAAGGCGAAGCCAAGCAGACGGACAGGCAATGACATGACAATACCGGGTAAGGCAGACGGCCGGCACTGTGTCAGCAATGTCTTAGGATGCTGTAAACGAATGTGGCGTCACAGCGACGCCCCGAAGCCCTTGAAGATCGCCAAACTCAGCGGATCCCGGGCAAAAGCCCATTCGGGATGCCACTGCACCCCCAAAAGGAACGCCCCGGCGCTAAGGTGCGACACCGCCTCGATCTGACCGTCCGGCGCATGTGCTTCGGCCCTAAGACCGGGCGCCAGCCGGTCGATGCCCTGATGATGCAGCGAATTGACGTCCGCCTCGCTGCGGCCCGACAGCCGCGCCAGCAATCCGTCCGGCGCGATGGCAATGGTGTGTGCCGGGGCATACTCCATTTCACGCGAGACATCGGCCGGCTCGCGATGATCGAGCCGGCCGGGGATTTCATGGACATGCTGATGCAAGGTGCCGCCCAAGGCGACATTGAGTTCCTGAAAGCCCCGGCAAATCGCCAGAAGCGGTTTGCCGCTTTGCGCGGCGGCGCGCAGCAAGGGCAGGCTGGTGGCATCGCGTATTTCGTCCAGCTCGGTGGCGGGGCGCGCGCTTTGGCCATAATGGCGTGGCGCGACATTGGACGGCGCGCCGGTGAACAATAGACCGTCCACCTGCGCCAGAACTTCAGCCGGATCGAGCGGACGACCTGTTGACGGGATCAGCAGCGGAAAAGCCCCGGCGCCGTCCCGGATCGCGTCGATATATTCGTCATTGGCCTGGTGCACCGCCATGCCGTCAAAGACGCGGCGGTCGCTGATGATTCCCACCCGTTTCACTATTTGCGGGCCTGCTTGACCGGCTTGGCCGGCGCGGCGAACAGCGCGGTGTCGAGCTGCGGGTTGAGCTGCACATTCTGCAACGCCACCGTGGTATTGCCGCCCTGGTCGTCGCGCACCGTCCATTGGCGAAGCTCGATGCCGGGCGTGGAGAAAACCAAAGTGATGTTGGAATCGTTGCGATTGGCGCTGGTGCGGGCGCGCACGACAATGGCGCCATTCTGTTCGCTGACCCCGATCACCGCCTTGTTGGTCTTGAGATCGACGCGGCTGTTGAGCAACAGGCCCAGCGGCGTGTCCGACAGGTCATACTGGTCGCGGGTATTGAGGCGCGAATTCTTCACAAAGACGCTGCCGCCGGTGGCGACGATCAGGATCGGGCTAGGCGCGCGGTATTCGAAACGGATCTGGCCGGGTTTCTGGATACTGACCTCGCCTTGGTCCAAACCGCCTTCCGGGCCGACCTGGATGAAACCGGCCTTGAGGCTTTGAAAGCCGTTGAGATAGGCGCTGACCTTGTCCAGGTCGGCCTTCTGCTGATCGCTGTAAGCCTGATACAGGCGCTGCGGCACAGGCTGGCCCGCGCCGCCCAGAAGGACGAGGGACGCTGCGGTGGCAAGGCAAAGGCAAAATCGGCGCATCAGCAAGCCTCGCACGGCAGTATGGAGAAATTCAGGCGGCAATTTGCGGTGTTCGGGGCGGCAAGATAGATTCCGGCCCCGAATAAGCAACCAACGATTTGATGTCCCAGCCGGTTTCCTTTCCTCATATAGCAGCACTGGGCGCGGGCGCCTGGGGCACAGCGCTGGCGCTGGCGGCGTACGGGGCCGGTCGCAAGGCCATATTATGGGTGCGGGAAGAGGATGTCCTGACCTCTCTCAAGGCCGGCAAGCAGAACCGCTTCCTACCGGGGGTGACCTTGCCGGGCGACTTGGCGGTAACCGGCGATTTGGCGCAAGCCTGCGCCGCTGACGCAATCCTGCTGGTGGTGCCTGCCCAGGTCTTGCACAGCTTTGCCGAGACTTTGAGACCGCATCTGAAACGCGGCCAGCCGGTGGTGATCTGCGCCAAGGGCATCGAGAAAGACAGCGGCAAGCTGGTGACGGAAGTCGCGGCCGAGGCCCTGCCGGATACGCCGTTGGCTATTCTGTCGGGACCATCCTTCGCGCGCGATGTGGCGCGCGGACTGCCCACTGCGGTGACCATCGCGGCCAAAGGCGAGTTGGCCGGGCAGCTGCAAGCCTCGCTGGGTTCGCCCGCCTTTCGTCCCTATGCCAGCGACGACCTTATCGGCGTGGCGTTGGGCGGCGCGGCCAAGAATGTTTATGCCATCGCCTGCGGCGTGGTCGAGGGCATGGGGCTGGGCGAGAATGCCCGCGCCGCGCTGTTGGCGCGCAGCTTCGCGGAATTGACCCGGTTGGGTGAAAATCTCGGCGCCAAGCGCGAGACCTTGATGGGCCTGTCGGGGCTTGGCGATCTGGTGCTGACGGCCACCAGCCCCTCGTCGCGCAACTTCTCTTTCGGGATCGAATTGGGCAAAGGCAAGACGGTCGCGGAATTGCGCGTTGCCGGACAGCCGCTGGCGGAGGGTGTCGACACGGCCCCGGCGCTGGTCAAGCGCGCGCGGGCCGGCGGAGTTGAAATGCCCATCGCCGAAGCCATGGCCGATTTGCTCAGCGGCGCGCTTCCCACCGGTGAAGCGGTGATGCGACTGATGAGCCGCAAGCTGACCGTGGAATAGAGGGATCGCGTATGAAGTATTGGCTGCTGAAAAGCGAACCCGAAACCTGGTCCTGGGAGATGCAGAAAAAGAAGGGCGCCAAGGGCGAGCCCTGGAGCGGGGTGCGCAACCACACCGCCAAGCTGAACATGATGGCGATGAAAAAGGGCGATCTGGGATTCTTCTATCACTCGGGCGAGGAAAAAGCCGTTGTCGGCATTGTCGAAGTGACCGGCGAATACCGTCCCGACCCTACCGACGAGAAAGGCATTTTCGGCCTGGTGATCGTCCAGGCGGTGAAGGATGTGCCCAAGCCCGTGACCCTGGCGGACTGCAAGGCCAATCCCAAACTTGCGGAGATGAGCCTG
>CBHTTW010000239.1:0-4662 GCA_966096025.1 uncultured Alphaproteobacteria bacterium
GTCTTGCGCCCCATCACAATGGTGTGGCCCATGGTCAGCGCCTTGAAGCGCTTCATGTCGTCGGAAATGTGCCAGGGAATGCCGCCATCCTTGCCGATGACACCATTGTCGGCGATCGCCACCACCAGAACGATTTCACTCATGACGTAAGGTTCTCCAAGGCACCACCTTCCAACCTGCAATTCACCCATTGCGGCACCAGCCTGGCGCCCAGGCTTTCATAAAAACCGATGGCCGGGGCGTTCCAGTCCAGCACCTGCCATTCCATATGCCCGCCGGCGGCGCGCGCCCGGCCCGCCAGCTCCACCAGGAAGCGGCGGCCCAATCCCCGGCCGCGAAACCGCGGTTTGACAAAAAGGTCTTCGACATACAGGCCGCGCCGGGCGCGAAAACTCTTATAGGTCCAGAACCAGGTGACGATCCCAGCCGGTTCCTCGCCGTCGAACGCCAGACCGCAATGACAGGCGGCGCCGAACATGTCGCGCAGCACCATCTCCTGCGTCAGGCAAAAAACATCTTCCGGAACTTTTTCGTAGATCGCCAGATCGCGAAGCATTTCCAGGATGAGAGGCGCATCGCCAGGCGTTGCGGCGCGAAGAATAAAATCTCCCATAAAGCGCCCTTCGGACGGGGTGAAACCGAAGAATAGCCGTGTTTTACCGATGCACGGTGCCGATATCGGGTCCAATCCACAGGCTGCGGCGGATAGTCCCTTACACCCCGCGCAACACCTGATATAAGCGGCCACCGTGCCTGTGGCTCCCCCACGGGTTGAGCATCAAAGGTACGGAATTCGCGCATGTCCAATGTCACGGTGATCGGCGCCCAATGGGGCGACGAAGGCAAAGGCAAGATCATCGACTGGCTGTCGAACCGCGCCGACATGGTGGTGCGGTTCCAGGGCGGCAACAATGCCGGCCATACCATCGTGGTGGGTGACAAGACCTACAAGCTTTCGCTGCTGCCTTCCGGCGTTGTCCAGGGCAAGCGTTCGATCATCGGCAATGGCGTGGTGGTCGATCCCTGGTCGCTGCTGGAGGAAATTGCCAAGGTCGGCACCGCCGGCCTGACCGTGACCCCCGACATCCTGGTTCTGGCGGAAAATGCCGTGCTGGTTCTGCCGCTGCACCGCGAACTCGACGCCCTGCGCGAGGAAGCCACGTCGCAAAAGCTGGGCACCACCAAGCGCGGCATCGGCCCTGCTTACGAAGACAAGGTCGGCCGCCGCGCCATCCGCGCCATCGACCTGAAAGACCCCGCCTCCCTGCCCGGCAAGATCGAACGGCTACTCGCCCATCACAATGTGCTGCGCAAGGGTTTCGGCGCGGCGGAAGTGGATGCCGGCGCGCTGCTGAAATCGCTGAACGACATCGCGCCCAAGATCGCGCCTTTCCTGGGCTCGTCTTGGCGCGAGCTGGATGCCGCGCGCAAGGCCGGCAAGCGCGTGCTGTTCGAGGGCGCCCAGGCCGTGCTGCTGGACATCGATCACGGTACCTATCCTTTTGTCACCTCCTCCAACACGGTGGCGGGACAGGCGGCGGCGGGCGCCGGTGTATCGCCACGCGCCATCGGCACCGTGCTGGGCATTGTCAAAAGCTACACCACTCGTGTCGGCGAGGGCCCCTTCCCCACTGAACTGAAAGACGCCACCGGCGAAAAACTGGGCGAGCGCGGCCATGAATTCGGCACCGTCACGGGCCGCAAGCGCCGCTGTGGCTGGTTCGACAGCGTGCTGGTGCGCCAGACCTGCATCACCGGCGGGGTTGACGGCATCTGCCTGACCAAGCTGGACGTGCTGGACGGCTTCGACCAGATCAAGGTCTGTGTCGGCTATCAGCTGGACGGCAAGATGCTGGACTATCTGCCCGCCGACGCCAATCTGCAGGCGCGCCTGGCCCCGGTTTACGAGACCCTGGAAGGCTGGAGTGAAACCACGGCGGGCGCCCGCAGCTGGGCCCAGCTTCCCGCCAATGCCATCAAGTATGTCCGCCGGGTGGAGGAACTGATCGGCGCGCCGGTGATCCTGCTCTCCACCAGCCCGGACCGCGACGACACCATCATGGTGCAGGATCCCTTTGTGGATCGCTGAGGCGCTGTAACGTTTTCAGGTCGCCAAGGTTGCACGCCAAGCGCCAGAAACTTTCGCCGGTACGACGCGTTTCCTTGATCGGGTATTTTCGAGGAGATCGCCATGCGTCCCATGATTGTTGTTATGCTTGCTTGCCTCACCTTGGCCGCCTGCGGCAGCAGCCGCCGCACGGTGATCGTCAATCCGCCGCCGGATTCCACCACCGTGGTGGAGCGTGACGGCAGCGCCACCGTGATCAAGAACAACTAAGTTCGATCAGGGCTTGTGATTCAAAGGACCGTGGCCGGCGCCCAGCCCGGGCGCGGTCCTGATCGCGTCCTGTACATAGGCGATGGCGCGGCCTACCGCGGCGGGCAGTTCCAGCCCCTGTGCCAGGCCGCAGGCGATGGCGGTGGCGAGCGTACAGCCGGTGCCATGGGTGTGGCGTGTATCGATGCGCGGCGATTCAAAAGCGGTGAAATCGTCGCCCCGCCACAAGACATCGCGGACCACCGCCTCCTCGCCATGGCCGCCCTTGAACAGAACCGCGTTCACGCCAGCCATTTTGAACACCATGGCGGCATTGCGGAGGCGGTGCTCGCTGCTGGGATAAATGCCGGTCAGTACTTCAGCTTCCGGCAAATTGGGCGTGACCAGGCTCGCCAGCGGCAAAAGTTTCCTCTTCAGAGCGTTGACCGCGGATTGGTTCAGCAAAGGCGAGCCGCCCTTGGCCACCATCACCGGGTCCACCACCAGGGGAATGTCCGGGGCATATTCGGCCAGGGTGGCGGCGACCGTTTCCACCATCTCTTCATCGCCCAGCATGCCGGTCTTGATCGCGTCGGCGCCGATATCGGACAGGCAGGCGATGATCTGGCCCCGCACGATGGCGGGCGGCACCATATGATTGCCGGTCACGCCCAAAGTATTTTGCACAGTGACGGCGGTAATCGCGGTCTGGGCATAAACGCCGAAAGCCTGGGCGGTCTTGAGATCGGCCTGAATTCCGGCCCCGCCGGAAGGATCGGATCCGGCGATGACCAGGATACGGGGATGCTTGGAGCTCAAACTTTCCATCCTCACCCTCGGGCAGGCTCAGGGTGAGGATTGTTCCTATTCCTCATGCTGAGCTTGTCGAAGCATGAGGGAAACAGGATTAGGCCGCAACTTCCTCAATTGCCGAAGCGATCTGGCGCACCACGGCGCGCACCAATTTCTCGTCTTCGCCTTCCGCCATGACGCGGATCAGGGGTTCGGTGCCGGATTTGCGCACCAGCACGCGCCCGGTGGCGCCCAGCTTGGCATTGGCGTCCTGGATCGAGGACTTCACCCGCGCATCGTCCAGGGGCGAGCCCTTTTTGAAGCGCACATTTTCCAGCACCTGGGGCAGCGGATTGAACAAATGCGCCGCCTCGCTGGCCGGTTTTCCCTCCTGCGCCAGCACGGCCAGAACCTGCAGCGCCGCCACCAGCCCGTCGCCGGTGGTGGAGACGTCGGACAGGATGATATGGCCGGACTGTTCGCCGCCCACATTGAAGCCGCCCTTTTTCATTTCTTCCAGCACATAGCGGTCGCCCACCGCCGCGCGCGCCAGTTTCAAATTCAGCGAACCCAGATAATGATCCAGGCCGGCATTGGACATCACCGTGCCGACCACGCCGCCGCCCTTGAGGTCGCCGCTTTTCGACCAGCTTTTGGCGATCAGCGCCAAAATCTGGTCGCCGTCGATCACCTGGCCCTTTTCGTCGGCCATCACCACCCGGTCGGCGTCGCCGTCCAGCGCGATGCCGAAATCGGCGCGTACTTCGCGCACCTTGTTGCACAAGGCCTGGGGCGCGGTGGAACCGCAATCCAGATTGATGTTGGTGCCGTCAGGCGAAACGCCGATGGTCACGATGTCGGCGCCCAATTCCCACAACACTTCCGGCGCGACCTTATAGGCGGCGCCGTTGGCGCAATCGATCACGATGCGCATGCCGTCCAAGCGAAGATTGCGGGGAAAGGTGCGCTTGGCGAATTCGATATAACGCGCCTGGCTGTCGTCGACGCGCTTGGCGCGGCCGATCTTGTTGCTCGGCGCCAGGCCCTGCTCCAGGCCGGCCGCCATCAGCCGCTCGATCTCTTCCTCGACATCATCCGACAGTTTCTGGCCGTCGGGTCCGAAGAACTTGATGCCGTTGTCCTCGTACGGATTGTGCGAGGCGGTGATCATCACGCCCATGTCGGCGCGCAGGGAACGGGTCAGCATGGCCACGGCGGGGGTCGGCAGCGGGCCGAACTGGAACACATCCATGCCCACGGCGGTGAAGCCGGAGACCAGCGCGCTTTCGATCATGTAACCCGACAGGCGGGTGTCCTTGCCGATCACCACCCGGTGACGATGGTCGCCGCGGGTAAAGATGCGCCCCGCCGCCATGCCCGCCTTGAGCGCCACTTCCGGCGTCAGCTTGGCGGTGTTGACGCGGCCTCGGATGCCGTCGGTGCCGAAATATTTGCGAGCCATGGGATGACCTTGTGAATGTATTATTTTACCACAAACTGGTTGCCGGAGGGTAACGGGACTTGCCCAGGGTTTTCAGGACCTTAACCCCGTC
>CBHTTW010000240.1:0-4650 GCA_966096025.1 uncultured Alphaproteobacteria bacterium
CGTTGGCGGTATCGGCCAGCCGCTTGAGCTGGTCTTCGCTGGGGCCGCCCGGCGGA
Source organism: uncultured Alphaproteobacteria bacterium (assembly GCA_966096025.1). Classification (GTDB taxonomy): domain Bacteria; phylum Pseudomonadota; class Alphaproteobacteria; order Micropepsales; family Micropepsaceae; genus Rhizomicrobium. The sequence goes on from CBHTTW010000240.1 coordinate 57, forward strand.
CGCGCGCCCATATTGTTCTTCCAATGATCCACGCCCAAGGGCTGCAGGAAATCGCGGGCGCAAGCCTCCATGTCGGCGATCAGCTTGGCGCGGCCTTCGCCGCCCAGCCAGGGATAATTGGTCACCGCATTGGCGGCGCCTTGCGGCACCGAGGTCGAGCCGGTTGTGTCGGACGGACGGCGCGGCAGATCGCCCACGCTGGCCAGTTGCACGCCGCTGTCCTTCAGCATCTTTTCGAACGCCTTGGGATTGTCCAGGAACTGCACCACCTGGCCGGAATAAGGCTCGAAGCCTTCCAGGCCAAAATGCTTCACGTCCGCCAGCATCATCGGCATGTTGGTCGACATCTTCATCGAGATGGACTTCTGTGCGCCGCCGCTGGGCCAGATGCCGAAGATCGATCCGGTGGTGCCGAACTTGACGTCGGGATTGACCGGGTCCAGCGCCGCCAGAGCATGGGGCGCGATCGCGCCGGTCGCGCCCAGCGCAACGGCGGAAGTCACAAAATGGCGGCGAGTGAGCATCGTGTTCCCCTGTGTTCGGTTGTTGCACAAATTCTATCAGGAAGCGGGAAGGGCCGCTATTGCGCCTTCTTCGGGAAAAAGCGTGTCACCCCGCTCGGCGTTGCAGCATAAAGCATACCATTGGGGCCCAGCGCGATGCCTTCGCCGGCTTCGGCATCGGGAACAAAGGCCGTGACCTTTCCGGTTTTTGCGCTGCCGATGTACGTGCCCTTCTGGCCTTCGCTGTTATAGTCGGTGGCGTAAAGCGTATCGTCCTTGGTGATGAACAGCCCGCTGGGATGATTGAAGCTGCGATACTCGGTCAGCCAATTGCCGTTTTGATCGAAGACCTGAATGCGGCCATTGACCCGGTCCGCCACCAAGAGCCGGCCCTGGCTGTCGAACACCAAGGCATGCGGATTGCGGAACTGGCTTTTGCCCGAACCCAGGCTGCCCCAGGCCTTGATGAATTTTCCGTCCGGCGAAAATTTGATGATGCGGGTGATGGTGTCGGGCGGCAGGTCGAGCGCCACCGCGCCATGGCCGTCGGCGACATAGATATCGCCATTGGGCGCGGTGGTGATGTCGCCCGGATCGTGAAACAGGCTCGGGCCGCCGCCGGAAATCCCGGCCTTGCCGAGCCGCATCAAAACCTTGCCGTCCGGGCTCATCTTGATGACCTGCTGGCCCTTGGATTTGTCTTTGCTGATGGCGGCGTCGGTCACCCAGACATTGCCGTCCTTGTCGACATGCAGGCCATGCGGCATGGCGAACAGCCCGGCGCCGATGCTGCGGATGGGCTTGCCGGTCTTGGCATCGATCTGATGCACCGCGGCGCGGTTCGAGCCATCGCATGTGGTGCCGCCGCAGCGGTCGATCGCCCAGATCTCGCCATGCGGTCCGATCTCGATTCCGGCGGTGGTGCCCCAGGCATGGCCATCGGCCAGCTTGGCCCATTGCCGCTGCGGCGGCTCAAAGGGATCGGGCAAGGTGGCGGCCAGCGCCGAAGCACTGGCTGTCACAAGCGCCGCGGCGATCCAGGCGAGCTTCACCGTTCTTCGGGCCGTACAGGCGCGGGCGCATCGCCGGGCAGGCAATAGGCGACCAGATCGGCGCCATAGGAACCGCCCTGGGCGCAAACCAGATACTGCTTGCCCTTGTGCATATAGGTCATGGTGGCGCCGGTCTGCACCTTGTCCATGAACACCGCGCCCTTTTGCTCGCCGGTGAGTTTGTCGTAAGCGCGCAGCCGCGCGCCCTTGCGTCCCGTCTCGTCGGTGAACAGGCCGCAATCGCCGCACACGATCAAAGTTTTCGTGGTCAGCGTTCCCAGGATGCCGGTCTGTCCGGTGCGGGGAATGGTGACGCCTTTGAGCAAAGGATGGTTCTTGATGTGATCGGGCGTTTCGCCATGCACCACCTGCCAGGCCAGAGTGCCCTTGCTGAGATCCAGCGCCGTGATGGTGCCGTAGGGCGGCTTCATCAACGGAATGCCTTCGATGGAAATCATGCCGGGCACAATCGGATCGGTGAGGCCGTCGCGCCGCACCGAACCGCGCCCAGGACCCACCGCGCCCTTCAGGCTGGCGACGCCGCCAAAGGCGCCGCCATTGGCGTCTGCGCTGCCCGCCGCCGGTTGTCCGCCGCGCTGGGTGACTTTGCCGTCCGGGCCCTGCACCACGCCGCTGACCTCGATCTGGTTCTTGGCGAACAGATAGATCATGTGGGTTTCGGGATCGTAGGACGCCCCCGGCCAATTGATGCCGCCTTGCAGGCCCGGCATGTTGAACATGCCGAAGATCTTGTCATTGACCAGCGGCGGCGGATCGTAAAGCCCGCCCAGATGGTAATGGCTGGCGATCTCCAGCGCCCGCGCCTTGATCTGCGGCGTCCAGTCCACCAGATCGTCCTTCGTCATGCCTTGCTTGGCGAAAGGCGGCGGCGCGCTGGGGAAGGGTTGGGTAGGCGAGTAGGATTCACCCGGCACATCGCCCTTGGGCACTTTCTTTTCCGGGATCGGCCAGACCGGTTTGCCGTTGGTGCGGTCCAGCACATAGACCCAGCCCTGCTTGGTGGGCTGGGCGATCGCCTTGACGATCTTGCCATTGTGGGGGATGTCGCAAATCACCCCGGCACAGGACATGTCGCGGTCCCAGATGCCGTGATGGATCAACTGATAGTGCCATTTGCGCACGCCGGTTTCGATATCCAGCGCCACCAGGCTTTCGGCGAAGAGATGGTTGCCGGTGCGGCTGACACCGAGCAAATCGGTTTGCGGGGACTCGACGCCGACATAGACCAGGCCCAATTCGGGATCGGCCGACATCGGGCACCAGGCCCCCATATTGCCGCTGCTTTCGGCCTGGCCCGGCGTGGTCCAGGTCTCGTAACCGAACTCGCCCTTGCGCGGAATGGTGTGGAAGATCCATTTGCGCTTGCCGGTCTTGACGTCGAAACCGCGCACATAGCCCTTGGAGGCGAGGGTGGGGGCGGCGCCCACCACGATCGTATCCTTCACGATGAACGGCGGAGCGTGCAGGCCGATCACGCCCTTGACCAGGTCCATATCCTGATCGTTGTTCTGGCGCAGGTCGACCCGGCCCTTGTCGCCGAAATTGGGATCGACAAGGCCCGTCTTGGCATCCAGCGAGAACATGTTGTAGCCGCGGGTGACATAGAGGATGCGTTCGTTGGCGCCGTCGGTCCAATAACCGACACCCAGGCCGGGACCGCCGCGCGATCCGACCCGTTCGCCTTCGTCATAGGTATGCATCCACAAAATCTCGCCGGTGCCCGCATCCAGGCAGACGACATCGCGGCGGAAACCGGCGGTGACGTAGATGCGGCCCTTCACCATCAGCGGGGTGGACTGATAGTCCGCATCCAGGCGAGGACCGAAGGAGTTGGTGCTGAATTTCCAGGCCAATTCCAGATTGTTGAAATTGGCGGCATTGATCTGGTCCAGCGGCGAATAACGCGTGGCCGAAATATTGTTGGCGTAGCTGAGCCAGTCGGTGTCGCGCGGCGCGGCATTCTGGGCCCAGGCATTTTGGCCCAGCAAGGCCATGGCCGAGGAACCGGCCAACATCATTCTGCGATTGATCGAAAGCATCGTCTGGTGCGTCCCCCGGGGCTTTGCGCGAACCTAAGTGGCGGGCAGGCGGACGGCAAGTTGGCTATACAATTTGATACCTTTGTGCGCTGCGGCGGGGCAATTCGCCGCCGTTTTTTGGCCGTATTTGAAGATTTTCACGCAGGCGCTGCGACAGAGTGGCAGCGGCCGCGCATGCACGCGCCGCCGTCCCGATTGGGCGGGCGCGGCTTCGAAACTATCATGCGGGTAAGATCAGTGTACGGATAATTTGCCCCGCCTTTGATCCGCACTGACATGACAGCTGATATTTCAGGGCTGTTCCGGGACGTGCAGCCAAAAATACTTTGACATTGCCGTGACACGCTAGTAGCGACACCCCGCTTTTGACGCAGCTGCCTTTGTGATTCGTATGGGGCTGCATTCCATCAGGCATTTCAAATTTTGATTTTTACATTTGTCGGGGGCTGGGCGGCTGAACCTTTGGGCGTGCGAGACGGGATTGATGAGTGAAGATGCAAGCAGGAGTTTGATGCTGACGGTGATGGCCGGTCTCAAGTCCGGCAAGCTGGATGCATTGTTCGCGGCGATCCACGCCGATGTGATGTGGAAGGTCATGGCGCCGCGCGAATTTTTCCGTTTCGGCGGCAGCTATCAAGGCGCGGCCGGCGTGAAGGAATTCACCGCCTTGCTGTTTTCCGATTATCACCTGGCCCGCCTCAATCCCCGCACCGTCACCGCCAAGGGCGAAGACGTGTGGGGCGTGTTCGACGCCGAGGCGCTGCACCGGCCCAGTGGCCGCTATGCCCGGTTCGACATCTCGCTGCATTGGCGGATGAAGAACGGCCAGATCGCCGAGCAGCAATGTTTCTTCGATACCGCCAGCGTGCTGATGCAGCAGGGCGTGCTGGAAACGGAAGCGGCTTGACCTGCTTCCGGTTTATTTGAACTGGCTCAAGTCCACCGCGTCGGCCATCGCCTTGTAGCCGGCGTCGTTGGG
>CBHTTW010000241.1:0-4649 GCA_966096025.1 uncultured Alphaproteobacteria bacterium
GGAATCCGTCGGCCTTCAGCCCGCGCACCGGACTGCTCTATGCCGGCGTGTTCAATTCCTGCATGGACCTGACCAATCACATTGTGCAGTACATCCCCAGCTCGCCCTATGACGGCATGGAGATGCAGCGGCATGCGGGACCCGGCGGCAATTGGGGCGAGTTCATCGCCTGGGACCCGGTTGCGGGCAAACGCATATGGAGCATCAAGGAAAATCTCTATGTCTGGAGCGGCGCGGTGGTCACCGGCTCGGACCTGGTATTCTACGGCACCATGGACGGCTGGTTCCGCGCCGTGGATGCGCGCAGCGGCAAGGTCTTGTGGTCGCAAAAACTGGGCTCGGGCATCACCGCAGCACCCATGACCTTTGTGGGACCCGACAAACGGCAATATGTGGCGGTCTATGCCGGGATCGGCGGCGGCGCAGGAGTGCTCCGGCGCGAGAAAGGCTTTATGCCGGGCGGCAACACGCTTTACGTCTTTTCGGTGGATGGCATGGGGATCGGCAACGGCACCACCCAGCTGATCTCCCAGGCCGGGGCGGCGGCGCCGGTTTCGGTGCCCCCCGCGGCGGCACATAACTGATGCGGAAATCAGCATTCGCATTGATGCTGCTGACCGCGCCCGCTTTCGCGCAAGTGACCGCCGATAGCGCCAATCCCCTGGAAGGCAAGGCTGACGCTATCGAAGCCGGGCATCGACTGTTCGTGAAAATGAACTGCGCCGGTTGTCATGCCTATGACTTGACCGGCGGCATGGGCCCGGATCTTACCGACGGCAGTTGGCAATATGGCGCCAAGCCGGGCGAGGTCTATCACACCATCGCCGAAGGTACGCCGCGCGGCATGCCCGCTTGGAATGACAAGATGACAGCGGACGAGATCTGGCAAGTGGTGGCTTACATCCAAAGCAAGAAACAATAGCGAGGCGAATATGCGCAAGACCGGAATGGCTTTGCTGTTGTCATGCGGACTGGCGATAAGCGCCCAGGCCGCACCGGTCGGCACCGCCGAAGGCCCGGTCGAAGGCTTTACAAAGAACGGCGTGACCCAGTTTTTGGGCATTCCCTATGCCAAGCCGCCGGTCGGCGCTTTGCGCTGGATGCCGCCCGAGGCGATAGCCAAATGGACCAATGTGCGCAGCGCGGCCAAATTCGGCCCGACCTGCGCCCAGATCACCACCCTGGGACCCTTTGCCGGGCCGCCCAACAGCAATGAGGATTGTCTTTATCTCAACGTCTTCACCCCGGATGTGAAGGCCAAGTTGCCGGTGCTGGTGTGGATTCATGGCGGCGGCTATGTCGATGGCGAAAGCGATGATTATGACGCCACCAACTTGGCCAAGGACGGCAAGCTGGTGGTGGTCACCCTCAATTACCGTCTCAACCTGTTCGGCTTTTTGTCCCATCCCGCTTTGAACAATGGCGGCGGCAATTTCGGCCTGATGGACATGCAGGCGGCTTTGCGTTGGGTGCAGCGCAATGCCGCCGCGTTCGGCGGCGATCCCGGCAACGTCACTTTGGGCGGCCAATCGGCGGGCGCCGGCGCGGCAGCGGCCAATGTCGTGTCGCCAGGCGCAAAAGGCCTGTTCCATCGCGCCATTTTCCAAAGCGGCGGCTATACGCCCTTTGCCACCAAGGCCATCGCCCAGGAGCGCGCCGCCAAATTCGCCACCGCCGCCGGATGCAAGGACGCGGCCTGCCTGCGCGCCTTGCCCGCCGCCAAGATCACCGCTTTGTCGGGCACCCCCAGCGCCAACGGGCCGTTCATCACCGGCCCGATGGTGGATGGCACCGTCATTCCGGTACAGATGATCGAGGCGGTGCGCAGCGGATCGTTCAACAAGATGCCGATCATGATCGGCACCACCAAGGACGAAGCCAATTTCACCATCGGCATCGCGCAATATTTCCGCAAAGACCATGCCCCCACCACCGAGGGTGATTTCCAAACCGCGATGAAGAATATCTATGGCGGCAATGCCGGCCCCGGCGCCTCTCCGCCCGCTTTCCCGAAAGGCACGATGGAAGCGGTGCTGGCGCATTATCCGGTGAAGGAGTCGGTTCAGGCGGCCTGGACGGGTGCCGCCACCGACAATATCGCCTGCCGCGGTCAATATACCGCCGAGGCGCTGTCACCGCACGGCCCGGTCTATATGTATGAGTTCGGCGACCGAACCGCGCCAACTTACTTCCCCAAAATGCCCGACTACAAATCGCTGGCCTATCATACCGGCGATATTCCCTATGTGTTTCTGGGCTATCATGGCGGGCCGAAAGGTTTGCCCACGCCCTTGAACGCGACCCAGCAGAAATTGTCGGACCGGCTGGTCGCCGCCTGGGCGAATTTCGCCCGCAGCGGCAATCCCAACGGCAATGGCGATGCGCCCTGGCCGCGTTGGCGCAAAGGCGGCGACGCACCCGCCTATTTCCTGCAGGACGATGCCTGGAAAACCGTCCAGACCAACAGCCAGTTCGCCGCCGCGCATCAATGCGGTTTCTGGCAATCCATTCTCCGTTACAAATAGGATTTTACCATGCGCCTGTTCGCTTCCGTTTTGCTCGCCAGCTTGATCGCATCGCCCGCCTGGGCGGTGGAGCTGCGCATCATCTGCCCCGGCATTGTCTATAACGCCGCACTGAGCGAGCTGGTGGACGATTACAACAAGAAAAGCGGCAACACCGCGATCATCGTGCGCGGGGTGATGGACAAGATCATCCCCCAGGCCAAGACCGACAATCCGGCCGCCGATGTCGTCGGACTGCCCGGCGATCTGATGAACAATCTTTATCTGGACGGCGGCATTGTCGGCGCCACCTACACCCCGCTGGGGCGCGGCGAATTGGGCCTGGCGGTCAAAAAGGGCGCCGCCAAGCCCGATATTTCCACCGTGGCCAAGCTGGCGGCGGTGCTGAAGACGGCGCAGGCGGTGATGGTGAACGATCCCAAGGGCGGCACCATGCAGGGCGTGATGATCGACGGTATCCTCAAGCGCCCGGAGTTCGCCGGTGTGCATGTGGTGCCCTCCTCGCGCGGCGAAGGCGCGGCGGCGTTGGCGCGCGGCGAAGGCGATATGGCGATCCAGCTGGTGCAGGAAATTCTCAACAAGCCGGAGATCGAGGTGGTGGCACCGCTGCCGGTGGAGCTGAGCGGGCATATGGATGCCATTTTGGCGGTGTCGTCGCGCTCGGCGCATCCCAAGGAAGCGGCCGAATTCATCAAGTTCCTCACCCGCCCGGAGGCAAAAGCCGCCTGGGCCGCCAAAGGCATGAAGCCGTTCTAGCTATTTGCGAGGCGTTTCGACGATGCCGCCGGCCTTCCAAACCGGCGCCGTTTCCGGGCGGGTGGCATAGCGCAGGAAGGCTTCGGCATCGGACGGCGCGGCGGACACCTTCAGCACCGCCGCCGAGACATCGACATGCAGGCCGAACTCGTCGGGGAACAAACCGACCACTTCGGCGTCCTTGGCCATCAACAGTTCGGTCATGGCGCCACCGCCGAATTCGGCATCGCCGCGCACGATGGCATCGCCGATCATGCCCTTGATGGGGCGCGCTTCGACGCCGGAAAATTCGGGACGCTTGAGCATCTCTTCCACCATCGCGCCGGTCAGGCTGCCGACCTTGGGATCGGCATGTGCCAGCACGCCGGCTTTCTTGGTGAAAGCGATGAATTTTTCGCGGCTGGAAATATCGGGATGGGCACCACCGGCCTTGACCACGACACCAAAAAGGATGCGCCCCAACGGCCGCTCACTGCCCGGTGTCAGCTTGAGCGCGAATTCCGTGAAGTTTCCGGTCGGCGCCACCACCACATCGCCGGGATCGTTCTTTTCCACCGCGGTGCGGACACGCCCGACATTGAAGCCGGCAAAGGTGACCTTGTTGCCGGTTTCCGCCGTCCAGCTTTCCGCCAGTTTGCGCAGCGGCCCGGCGACGATGTTGGGGGCATAGACGGTGATGTCAGCGGCTTGCGCCGTCATCGAGGACAGCATGACAAACGCAGCGGCGAGGTTCAGGCGCACGGCTTCCCCCATTCGTTTGTTATGATAATCAGTCAAGCGCGAATTGCCGCCATTGGCAATGCGGCCGACAAGGCAGCGCGAGAGCGCTACTTTCTGGTCCAGGCGCCGCCGATAGGCTTGAAAAACTGGCCGCCAGGAACGCGGCCGATCAATTGCGCTCCGGTGGCCTGGCCCGCGGCATCCGGCGTGACGCCGGACTTGGAAGCGGTCTGGGCATAAACCGCGCGGCGGCCATTGTTGATCTCATTCACCGCGGCGGTGACGGCGGCGTCGGCAGAGCCGCTGACCAGGCCGAGATAACCATCGGCCTGTTCGCCGACGATGCCCGCGGCCTTGGCGGCATCGACCGCCGCCTTGTCGCTGGCGAGATCGGCGAAAGCGGGTGTGGCCAGCAGCACCAGGGCGGCGGCGGTGAAAATCTGTTTGAAGTTGCTCATGATCTGGCTTCCTTCAGGCTAAGAGGGGCAGATTAAAAAAGATCGGGGTTTTGCGAGATGGCGGTCTGGACTTCCTTGTCCAACCGCACCCGCACATCGGCATCGAGCTTGGCGTAGATATTGATCGGCGCCACCTCGACCCGGATCGTCGGTGTACAGGCGCCAATCGCCAGCAATGCGCAGGCGGCCA
>CBHTTW010000242.1:0-4648 GCA_966096025.1 uncultured Alphaproteobacteria bacterium
CTGGTCCGCATTCCGCTCAAGGACGGCCGCACCATCCATCACGAAGTGCGCGGCCATCACGGCGCGGGCAAGGTGTTGGTGCGTCCGGCCCCGGCCGGTACCGGCATCATCGCCGGCGGTCCGATGCGCGCGGTGTTCGAAGCCTTGGGCGTGGGCGATGTGGTGTCCAAGTCGCTGGGCACCTCCAATCCCTACAATATGGTGCGCGCCACTTTTGATGCGCTGAAGAACCAGCAGAGCCCCCGCATGGTGGCGCAACGCCGGGGCCGCAGCGTGTCGGAAATCCTGGCCCGCCGCGAAGACCAGAGCGCGGACACCTCCGCCTAATACGCAGTTGAGAGAGAAAAAGTCATGGCCGAGAAGAAAGCAAAGACGGGCAAGACGGTGACGGTGCGCCAGATCCGCAGCGCCGCCCGCAAGCCCGACATTCAGGCGCAAACCCTGCGTGGCCTGGGTCTCGGCAAGATTCGCCGTACCCGTACGCTGGAAGACACACCCTCGGTGCGCGGCATGATCCACGCGGTCAAGCACCTCGTCGAGATCGTCGAGGAAGGCAAGTAACATGAAGCTCAATCAGATCGCCAACAATGCCGGCGCCCACAAGCGCAAAGACAAGCTGGGCCGCGGATCCTCCTCCGGCCTGGGCAAGACCTCGGGCCGCGGCGTCAAGGGCGCCAAGGCCCGTACCGGCAATCAGGTGCATGGCTTTGAAGGCGGCCAGATGCCGCTGCATATGCGCATGCCCAAGCGCGGCTTCCGCAATATTTTCGCGCTGAATTTCTCGGTGGTGAATTTGAACCGCATCCAGAAGGCGATCGACGACAAGCGCCTGGACGCTGGCGCCAAGATCACCGAGGAGGTGCTGCGCAAGGCCGGCCTGGCGCATAAGAGCCGCGACGGCGTGCGTCTGCTCGCCAAGGGCGAGATCAAATCCAAGATCCAGATCGAAGTGGCCGGCGCCTCGGCGTCCGCCAAGGAAGCAGTCGAAAAGGCCGGCGGCAGCGTCACCACCACCTTCACCAAGAAGACCTACAGCAACAAGAAGGGTGGACCCGGCAAGCGCCAGACCCGGCGCGCGGAATCCGCCAAAAAACGCGAAGCGCGCAAGGCATGATTTTGGTGCCTCCCGCTCGCAAGGGCGGGGCGGCGTCCCCATATAGGGCAGGGCCCATGATAGGGAGGCCCGGTATGGGGAAACTGGTCTGGCCGGGTATCGGCGTGTTTCTGGGAGCAGCTTGATGGCGTCCGCAGCCGAACAACTGGCAGCCAATTTCAACTTTGGTTCCATTTCCAAGGCCAAGGAGCTGAAGAGCCGCATCTTCTTCACCCTGGGTGCCCTGATCGTGGCGCGCCTGGGCAGCTACATTCCCTTGCCGGGCATCGATCCAGCGCAGCTCGCCCTGGTGATGCAGCAGTCCGGCGGCGGCATGCTGGATATCTTCAACACCCTGTCGGGCGGCGCGGTCGGCCGCATGGCGGTGTTCGCGCTGGGCATCATGCCCTACATCTCCGCCTCCATCATCATGCAGCTGATGACCACGGTGTTTCCGGAACTGGAAGCGCTGAAAAAGGAAGGCGAGGCCGGGCGCAAGGTCCTTAACCAATACACCCGCTATTTCACCGTGGTTCTGGCGATGGTCCAGGCTTATGGCATCGCGGTGGGGCTCGAGCATTTCGGCGGCCAGAGCAATATCGTCATTCATCCCGGCCTGTTCTTCCGCATCGGCGCGGTGATAACCCTGACCGGTGGCACCGTGCTGTTGATGTGGATCGGCGAACAGATCACCAGCCGCGGTGTCGGCAACGGCATCTCGCTGATCATCTTTGCCGGCATTGTCGCCGGTTTTCCCAGAATCATCGGCCAGACCCTGGAACAGGCGCGCACCGGCGCCATGAACCCGCTTCTGGCCATCTTCTTCCTGGTCGCCGCCACGGCGCTGGTCGGTTTCATCGTCTTCATGGAGCGGGCCCAGCGGCGGCTGTTCGTCAGCTATCCCAAGCGCCAGGTCGGCAACAAGATGATTGACGGTTCCTCGTCGCATCTGCCGCTGAAGCTCAACGTCTCGGGCGTGATTCCGCCGATCTTCGCGTCATCGATCCTGCTGCTGCCGACCACCGTGGCCAGCTTCAATGCGGCGACATTGCCGGGTTGGGTGCAGACCTTGGTGACCGTGCTCAGCCGCGGTCAGCCGCTTTACCTGGTGCTGTACGCCCTGCTGATCCTGTTTTTCTCTTTCTTCTACACCTCCATCGTCTTCAATCCCGAAGAGACGGCGGAAAATCTGAAGAAGTATGGCGGCGTGTTTCCCGGCATCCGTCCCGGAAAAAAGAGCGCCCAGTTCATTGATTATACGCTCACCCGCATCACGGTGATCGGCGCGGCCTATCTGACCTTTGTCTGCCTGCTGCCGGAATTCATGTTCTATGAATACAACCTGTCCTTCGCCTTGGGCGGCACTTCGATCCTGATCGTCGTGTCGGTGACGATGGACACGGTGGCGCAGATCCAGAGCCATCTGGTGGCGCAGCAATATGAAGGCCTGCTCAAGAAATCGAAGCTGCGAGGAGCGCGACGGTGAACCTGGTTCTGTTCGGGCCCCCGGGGGCGGGCAAGGGCACCCAATCCAAGATACTCACCGACAAGCGCGGACTGCCGCAGCTTTCCACCGGCGACATGTTGCGCGCCGCCATCGAGGCCGGCACCCCGCTGGGGCTTTCGGTCAAGGCGACCATGGCCAAGGGTGAATTGGTTTCCGACGAGACCGTGATCCGCATCATCGGCGAGCGTTACGACCAGCCCGATTGCAAAAATGGCGCGGTGTTCGACGGCTTTCCCCGGACCATCCCGCAAGCCGAAGCCCTGGACCGGATGCTGGCCGAGCGCGGCCGCAAGATCGACCTGGTGCTGGAACTCAAGGTGGACGATGCGGTGCTGCTTTCCCGGGTCGAGGCCCGGATCAAGGCGGGCGGGGTGCTGCGGTCGGACGATACCCCGGAGACCTTGGCCCACCGTTTGGGGGTCTATTACAAGAATACAGCCCCGCTGATCGACTTTTACCGGGGGCAGGGCAAGCTCAAGACCGTGGACGGCATGGCCCCGGTGGAGGCCGTGACGGCCCAGATCGCGGCTGTTCTGGATGGTGTACCGGCCTAGACGGCCGCGCCGGTGTCGCACCGTCTGTAGGTCCGACAATAAATCCCGGCCAGGAGTTGACGGCAGGGGGGCTATTCCTATAATCCGCGCCCTCGCGACAGTTTTCCTGTCATTTCGGTGGTTTAGGGGCGTTTTAAAGGCCGCCCGCGCATCGGTTTGGCCGGTTTTCCAAGCATAGAATTTTTATCAACGCGTTCAATGGCTTAAAAGCCTCGGAGACACTCAGTGGCACGTATCGCCGGCGTCAATATCCCGACCCAGAAGCGAGTCGAAATCGGCCTTCGCTATATCCACGGCATCGGGGCCCATACCGCGCACAAGATCATCACCCAGTTGGGGATCGATCCCACCCGCCGCGTCAGCGATCTGACCGAATCCGAGGTCATCCAGATCCGTGAAGTCATCGACCGCGACTTCCTGGTCGAAGGCGACCTGCGCCGCGACGTGGCGATGAACATCAAGCGTCTGATGGACCTGGGCTGCTATCGCGGCCTGCGTCACCGCAAGAACCTGCCGGTTCGCGGTCAGCGCACCCACACCAACGCCCGTACCCGCAAAGGCCCCGCCAAAGCGATCGCCGGCAAGAAGAAAGTGACGAAGTAAATCATGGCCGAAGCAGCAACCAAGGCCGCCAAGAGCGCCGGCCGCGCCCGCAAGAAAGAAAAGAAGAACGTGGTCGTGGGCGTGGCGCACGTCGCCGCCACCTTCAACAACACCATCGTCACCATCACCGACGCGCAGGGCAATGCGATTTCCTGGTCGTCCGCCGGCATGATGGGCTTCAAGGGTTCGCGCAAGTCCACGCCCTATGCGGCGCAGATGGCCGCCGAAGATGCCGGCCGCAAGGCGGTCGAGCACGGCATGCGCACTTTGGAAGTCGAAGTTTCCGGCCCGGGTTCGGGCCGCGAGTCGGCGCTGCGCGCGCTGCAGGCTGTTGGCCTTGTCGTCACCTCGATCCGCGACGTGACGCCGATTCCGCACAATGGCTGCCGCCCGCCCAAGCGTCGTCGCGTTTAGGAGCGTAGGCGTGAGCCGGAGCGACCAAAGATAAGTTTTCGGACGTACCACTAACCCGTCGAACGTATGGGCATGGTCCGACATGCCCGGGACACGATGAGGAAAAAACATGTTTCAGAAGAACTGGCAGGAATTGATCAAGCCGGGCAAGCTCAAGACCGAAGCCGGTCATGACGCGGGCCGCACCGCCACCATCACCGCCGAGCCGCTGGAACGCGGTTTCGGCCTGACCCTGGGCAATTCGTTGCGCCGCGTGCTGCTGTCGTCGCTGCAAGGCGCCGCCGTCACCGCGATCTCGATCGAAGGCGTGTTGCACGAATTCTCGTCCATCCAGGGCGTGCGTGAAGACGTCACCGACATCGTCCTCAATGTGAAGATGATCGCGCTGCGCATGCATGCCGAAGGCCCCAAGCGCGTTTCCTTGCGCAAGCAGGGTCCGGGCGAAGTGAAGGCCGGCGACATCCAGACCACCGCCGA
>CBHTTW010000243.1:0-4639 GCA_966096025.1 uncultured Alphaproteobacteria bacterium
TGATGCGCGGCATCGCCGCGGTGAAGCCCGGCGCCACCACCGGCGATATCGGCCACGCCATCCAGTCCTTCGCCGAAGGCCAGGAGAAATGCGCCGTGGTGCGCGATTTTTGCGGCCATGGGTTGGGCAAGGTGTTTCACGCCCTGCCCAATATCGTGCATTACGGCAAGCCCGGCGGCGGCATCGCCTTGAAGCCCGGCATGTTCTTCACCATCGAGCCGATGATCAATCTGGGCGGCTTTGGCGTGAAAGTTCTGAGCGACGGCTGGACGGCGGTGACGCGCGACCGGTCCTTGTCGGCGCAATTCGAGCATTCCGTGGGCGTGACCGAAACCGGCGTCGAGATTTTCACCCTCTCGCCCAAGGGCCTGCACAAGCCGCCCTATCTCTGATCTGTTTGCCTGCGCCTGATAACAAACGTGTTGGGGGGTCTTATGTCTTATCGCGCATTGGTAGCGGTACTTTTCCTCGCGCCGACCATGGCTGGCGCAGCGCCTGTAGCATCCGATCTGATGGCGGGCGCCGCCCGCATCGACATCACCCCGCCGCAAAACGCGATGCCGCCCGGCGACACGATCCGCGATCATCTCTATGTGCGGGCCATCGTAATCAAGAATAAGAGCGGCGGCTGCGGCGTGCTGGTGGGATTGGACCAGGGCGGCGCGCGCAACGACATGATCGAGGACGCCCTGCCCCGCGCCGCCAAGGCGACCGGCTGTCCGGCGCAGAATTTCGTGATTTCCGCCACCCACACCCATAGCGGCGCCAGCGGCGGGCTGTCCGGCGGGTTGCCCAGCAGCAAGGACGTCGCCGAAGCAGTGGTGAAGGCGGTGGTGGAGGCCAATGGCAAACTGGCGCCCGCCCGCATCGGTTTCGGCACCACCGATGTGCATCTCAATGTCAATCGCGACGCGCCGCAGAACAATTGGATGCAGGGCGTCAACCGCGAGGCGCCGTCGGACAAGACCTTGTCGGTGCTGGCGGTGATCGGCGCCGACAATCTGCCCATCGGCTTTTACATGAACTATGCCATGCATCCGATCGACTTCTATCTGACCGGCGTGCTCAGCGGCGACTTCCCCGGCGAGGCCTCGCGCTATCTGGAGCGGCGCTATGACGGCAAGGCGGTGGCGATTTTCGCGCAAGGCGCGTCAGGCGACCAGAACCCGTTGCTGGTGGCGCCGATGCAGAAACTGGCGGGGCTGCGCACCCGCATGGAAGGACGCGGCGACGAACGCTATGGCGCGCTGTCGCCCTGGGAGATTTCGGCGCGGCGGCTCAACGGCAATGCCGACGCCACGGCGCAATACAAGATCCCGCTCAAGCCGGAAGAGCTGGCCGCTTACAAGGCCGCCATTGACACCGACGACCGCATGGTCACTGCCATGGGTACCATCATCGGGGAATCCGCCCTGGATGTTATGAAAAACCGTATGCCGCATGCCATGGGCAGCGCCGCCATTGTGGCGGGCGAGCGCCAGCTGACCTGTCCCGGGCGCGACCGTGTCGATCAATCGGCGCGCCAGGGTGTGCTGCCGCCTTACAAGGACGGCGCGCCGGTGACCATCAAGGTGGGGCTGCTCCGCCTGGGCGATATCGATATCGTGCGGGTGAACGCCGAGGTCTATAACGATATCTGGCGCAACCTCAGGGACCGCATGTCCAACCGCAAGGCGATGATGACCACCTTGGCCAATGGCGCGGCCAATTCCGGCTATGTCTATTCCGACGCGGCGAACAACCGCCTGACCTTCCAGGTCATCAGTTCGCAGCTGAAGCCGGGCTGCGCCGAGGCCGGGATCATCAGCGCGGCGCTGGAGATGACGGCGGACGCGGGCAAATAGGTGTCGGATCGGGACGATTCCTCGGATGGCCACCGCGAAAGATTGCGGGCGCGCTTTCTGAAAGGGGGCGCCGAGGCCATGCCCGACTATGAATTGCTGGAACTGGCCTTGTTCGCCGCCATTCCCCGGCGCGACACCAAGCCTTTGGCCAAGGCTTTGCTCAAGCGGTTCGGTTCCTTCGCCGAAGTGATCGCCGCGCCGCGCGAGCGCTTGCTGGAAATTCCAGGCGTGGGAGAAAGCGTCGCCAACCATTTGAAGATCGTGGAAGCCGCCGCACCGCGGCTGGCAAAGACCAAAGTGATGGGACGGCAGGCGCTATCGTCCTGGGCGGCGCTGCTGGATTATTGCACGGCGGCGATGGCGCGCTCGGAGAAGGAAGAATTCCGCGTTTTATTTCTGGACCGCAAGAATCATCTGATCGCCGATGAAGTGCAAAATCGCGGCACCGTCGATCACACCCCCGTCTATCCGCGCGAGATCATCAAGCGGGCGCTGGAGCTGGGCGCATCCTCCATCATCCTGGTGCACAATCACCCATCCGGCGATCCCACCCCGTCCAAAGCCGACATCGCCATGACACGCGAAGTGACCGGCGCGGCCAAGGCCTTGGGCATCGCCTTGCACGATCATCTGGTGATCGGGCGCGGCGGCCATGCCAGTTTCAAGTCTTTGGGGCTGATCTAAGCCCGCGGGAATGTCAGGTTCTTCAAGCCCCAGGCGATGGTGGCGCGGTGGCTGTCCTCTTCCAGCTTGAGCTGCTGCGCCGGAGTCAGGTTGGAGACGGAAGGCAGCTTGGTCTGCTTGGTCTTGACCATCGCCAGCCAGCGGTCGCGCCGGTCACGCATGTCGGCCGGGAACGCGCCGTAATATTTCTCGGTCAGCACCGGGACTTTCAAGGGATCGCGGGTGATCAGTTCTTCCGTCGCCTGGACGCGGGGATTGTGTTTGCGCACGATTTCGAACAGCGCCTTCTGATCGGTGCAGCCGGTGCCGAACACCACTTCCGACAACAGAAAACCCTCATCATAGGGCGCCACGCCCATATCCTTCAGCGACACCGCCTTGGCATAGGGCGCCAGCAGGGTCACGGTATGCACGGGCTCTTCCATGAAGGACATGTTGTTGCCGGGATCGACCAGCGAGCCCAGCCATTCGCTGGAAACTTTCTTCAGGAAAGCGGCATGGTCGACCGCGGCGCGGTCCTTGTGGTTTTCCAACGCGATGGCGATGCGGTGCTTCTCGGCAATCGGCAGCACCTTCTCGACGATCGCGTTCGCCGTCCGCTCCCATTCCTGAAACTGCGCGTAGGACGTATAGCTTTCATAGCGGCGGCCGGTACCGCCCGGAATCGAGCGGCTGACGGCGCGCACGCAAGTCGCACCAAGCGCCTTGGCATTGAGCAGTGATTGTTCGAAAGGCGCGGTATCGGCGTCCAAGGTGGCGGGCAGCGCGGCGTTGCCTTCATAATACATGCCCAGTTCGTCCAGCTTGGCGCGGATCGCCGGCAGATTGGCGCTGAAGCCGGCCTGGATGCCGCCCGCGCCCATGGAACGGCAGTATTCGACATAGCGCACGGGATTGCCGTTCAGGCCTTCGAACACGCCCGATACGCCCCGGTTCAGCGCGCCCATGGCGGCGCCGCCGATGCCGATCGGCGATTTGGGCGGCAAGGCATTTTGCGCCAAGGCATCGGCGAAAGCCGCGCTCCAGCCCACCGCCGCCACGCCCATCAGAAATTCACGCCGGTTGCTCATGCTTTTTCTCCCTGTGTCGCTTTTGGCGCCCTTATTTGTCTGCCGTGAGGCGCTGCTTGATTTCGTTATAGGCCGCCACGATCAGATTGCTCAATGCCGTACTATCCTGTTCCTGTCCTGGACGCAGCTTCACATGACGCATGCGATTGCCTTCACCCTCGAGCAGGCCGGCGGGATCCTTAAGCATCGCGCCATAAAAGAAACCGGCGCTGGCATGCGCCTTGAACGCATTGACATAGGCGAAGGGCGCGTCACCCACGCAAATCACCGGACATCCGTCATGAAAAACTTCGCGGACATCGGGGCCGCAATCGCGCATGCGCTCGAACCATGGACGCACCGACAAGCGTAGCGGATCGGGGAATTCGAAAAACCAGTCCTCGATCCGTGGATCGCGGCGGACGGTACCGTTGAGCCGAAAGAGTTCGTTCATCTAGCCAGGATGGCAGTTTGTCCCGGATAGGTCGAGCAACCGTACATGACCAGGCTGCCGGGATAAGCAATGGAAACTATTGACAAAATCAGCCCCTTTCCCACCTGTCACTTCCGCGCTAGAAGCAAGGGTACTCGACAATGGTTTTCCCATGATCCCCCGCTATGCCCGCGACAAGATGGTCTCCATCTGGTCGCCCGAAACAAAATTCCGCATCTGGTTCGAGATCGAGGCGCATGCCACCGATGCGCTGGCGGAGTTGGGCGTGGTGCCGAAAGACGCCGCCAAGAAAATCTGGGAAAAGGGCAAGGACGCCAAATTCGATGTTGCGCGGATCGACGAGATCGAGCGCGAGGTCAAGCATGACGTGATCGCGTTCCTGACCCATCTGTCCGAGATCGTGGGACCGGAAGCGCGCTTTGTGCATCAGGGCATGACATCGTCGGACGTGCTGGACACCTGCCTGAATGTGCAGCTGGCCCGCGCCGCCGATATCCTGATCGAAGATACCGATGCCTTGCTGGCAGCGCTCAAGAAGCGCGCAGTCGAATACAAGATGACGCCCACCATCGGGCGCAGCCATGGCATCCATGCCGAGCCCACCACCT
>CBHTTW010000244.1:0-4613 GCA_966096025.1 uncultured Alphaproteobacteria bacterium
AGACATACTGGATGACCTCTTCGCGCCGCTCATGCTCGAAATCCACATCGATGTCCGGCGGTTCGCGCCGCTCGGTGTTGAGAAACCGTTCGAACAGCACGTCGATCTCCATCGGATCGACCGACGTGACGCCCAAGGCATAGCAGACCACCGAATTGGCGGCCGAGCCGCGGCCCTGGCACAGAATGCCCTGGCTGCGGGCATATTTCACAATGTCATGCACGGTCAGGAAATAATGGGCAATTTTGCCCTCGGCGATAAAGATCAGTTCTTTTTCCGCCAGCGCGGCCACGGATGACGGCACGCCATTTGGATACCGCCACTTCAGGCCTGCTTCGGTGAGGTCGCGCAGGTGCCGGTCGGCGGTCTTGCCGCGCGGCACCGGCTCGCGCGGATAGCGCTGGCCCAGCTGGTCCAAAGTGAAACCGATGCGGCCGGAAAAATGCAATGTTTCTTCCACCGCATCCGGACAGTCGCGGAACAGCCGCGCCATTTCACCGGGTTCCTTCAAATGACGTTCGGCATTGGCCTCAAGCCTGGTGCCGGCTTCTTTCAACGTCACATGTTCGCGGATGCAGGTGACCACATCCTGCAAATCGCGCTGTCCGGGTTCATGATAAAGCGCGTCATTGACCGCAATCAGCTTGATGCGCGCCTCACGCGCAGTGCGGCGCAGATCGCGCAAGCGGCGCCGGTCCTCGCCGGTATAGAGCATGGAAGCCGCCAGCCAGGTGTCGGCGCCCAGCCGGGAAAGAACCGGTTTCGCGGCCTGTAGATCGGTTGGCATGACGATAAGAAGCAGGCCGCGGCGATAGTTCAGCAGGTCCGCGAAGTCGAGCAGGCATTCGCCTTTTTTTGCCCGCAGCTTGCCGACCGAGATCAGCCGCGACAGCCGGGCATAGGCCTTGCGGTCCTTGGGGTAAGCCAGAATGTCGGGGGCGCCATCGCGAAACACCAGCCGCGCCCCGATCAGCAGGCGTGGCGCTTCCTTCAGCTTTTTCCATTTTTCATAGGCGCGCACCACGCCGGCCAGGCTGTTGCGGTCGGCGATGCCGATGGCGGCATAGTTCAGCGCTGCCGCGCGTTCGACAAATTGGCCGGGATGGGAAGCGCCGCGCAGGAAAGAGAAATTGGTGGTGACGGCGAGTTCGGCGTAACTCATGCGCCCCACCCGTGAAGGTCCATTCCGCCCTTCCCAACTGTTGCAATCGAAATGAAATTTGATGGCGGAATGGCCCGACGGGTCCTCATGAGAAGATGCCTTGCAGATACCAGCGCGGCGCCAATTGACCGTAAAGGCCATCGCGATACAGCCAAAAACGTTGGCCATCCTTGGTCTCCACCCGAAAATAGTCGCGTGTTAGTCCCGCGCTCTTCCACCATTCCATGGCGATCCGTTCGGGGCCTTCGGCGCGATGAGTATCGAACTGGGCGCGCCGCCAGCGAAAACGTTTGGGGGGACCTTCCGGAAATTCAGATGCGGGCACCCGGATTTCCTCCGGTCTTTCCAGCAATCGCAGCGGCCTGCGCGGCGGATCGTCCGGCCGGCGCTTTAACGGCCAGTTCTGTTGCATGAAATCGCGGTCCTGGGCCGGCACCGCCGCGCCGGCGGCTTCGGGGATATGGGTGTCCTGCGGCACAAAACGCTGCACCCGATGCTCGCCGAACCGCGCCGACAGCCGGTCGATCAGAAAAAGAATTTGTTGCCGGCTATTCTCGTCACTGTCGAAGCTGATGGTGGCGGGTTTGGTTTCTTCCGCCAGCAAAGCTTCCAGCCGGATGACATCAAAACCAAAGCCCGGGTCCAGCGGATCGACCAGGGCATCCAGTTTCTGACGCAACAAGCGCAGCATGATTTGAGGGTCGCGCAAGCCTTCGCCGGTGCGCACCGCGATGCGCGCGACCTTGCCGTCGGCGCGGAAGAAGACGGCTTCCAGCATCCGCGCGCCGCGCCCCTGGCGCTCCAATATTTCACTCAAAGATTCGGTCAGGCTGAGCAGTGAGGCGGCGATGGCATCTTCCGTGACGATGGGCTCGGCGAAACGCTGCTCGGCCATCAGATCGGGCAGGGCGCGGCGCGGCTGCAAGGGCTGTTCTTCCGCCCCCATCAGGATGTTCAACCGGGTGACGAAATATTTTCCCAGCCGCTCCGACAATTCGCTGGAGAGGCGCTGCGCCACCATGCCGATGGTCTTGAGGCCCGCATGCCGCAGGGCGCGCAACGCCTTGTCGTCGCAATCCAGCGCCGCGATGGGCAAAGGCGCTATCGCTTGCGCCTCACTGCCGTCGGGCACAATGGTGCGCGATTGAAAACGCGCCAAGGCGCGCGCTGCCAATGAGGTACCGGCAATCGCGCCGCGCACGGCAAAGCCCTGATCGGCGATGCGCTGCAGGACCATGCTCAGCATGGCCGCCTCGCCGCCGAACAGATGCGCCGCGCCGGTAATGTCCAGGAACAATCCGTCCGGCGCATCCAGGCTGACCAGGGGCGTAAAGCGGTCGCACCAGTCGGCGATATCTTCCAGCAGCGCGGCATCGGCGCGGGTGTCAGCCGGCACCACTTTCAGCGGCTGCACCATGGCGCGCGCATTGGCCAGGGGCTGGCCTTTATAAAGACCGAGTTTGGCGGCGCGCATCTCCAGGGCATGGACATGCAGCGCATTGCCGGTCTTCAGGCTTACGACCAGCGGCGCCGGCCCGCCCTGACTTGATTCAGGCGCGCCTTTGGCGCGGCGTATGAGCCGGTCGGTGGGCAGGCGTGGAAACCACAGCGCCAGTATCCGCCGTTTCGAAACAGGCATTTGCAGAATTCCATCTCATCAGAAAATTTCCCAACCCGCCCAAGCGGTGACGGACGAGCCCGGCGGCAAAGACCGGATTGCCCCAGTCATCGTCATCGCTGTGTGATGGCGCGCTCGCGATCTTCCAGCGGGTCAGCGCCGCGCTGGGCTCCGCCTCTGCGCCATGGCGCAAGGTAAGAATGGTGGCGCCGCTTTCTGATGCCGCGAAGGCCAGGCGCCGGCTGGCGACCAGGTCCAGGCATTTGGGCATGCCTTCCACTTCCAGCAGCACCGCGCCCACATGCGGACAAGCCAGGATGTCGCCGGCCGCGCACAGCGCGTCGGCGGCGTTTTTGGTGCGCACCAAAATCAGTGCCTTCGGATCGCCGCCAAGCTCCGCCAGCCCATTCGGCGAGAGCGCGCCATACTCCATCGCTTCGTAATCGGGCCGGATCCAGAACAAGGATTTTCCCCGCGCGGCCAGCAGCGCCAGCAGCACGGCAAAGCCGCCGGCACTCCATCCAGCCGCGAAAACTTCGTGCAGGGCCCCTAGGCGCAAACCGCCGCCCAACACCGCATCTGCCTGTGGATGACCCAAGGCGATTGGCGCCCGGTCGGCCGGCAGGCCATAACGCGCCAAGGAATGGCGCAATTCCGCCAATTTCTCACTTCTGTTCATGATATGTTCTATAATGCGCTGGCCTGCGGGAGAGTCAATCGGAACCGGATTCTTGTGAATCATTCTCAAAACGCAGGAACGCTCATTAAATTGACGCACACCTGACATGTTGCGCCGCAACTGGTGGCGTGTTCACATGCCGGGTAATTCTGAGAAATCAGCGTTTCCTTGGCCTTTTGTGAGAGGGCGGGGGACGTGCGCCTGAACGACGGTTGGGGTTTATATGGGTTTGCCGCCAAAACAGGGTCTTTACGACCCAAGCAACGAGCATGACGCTTGCGGCGTCGGCTTTGTCGCCAACATCAAGGGCGCCAAGTCCCATGAGATCATTGGGCTGGGCCTTCAGCTCCTGATCAACCTGGACCATCGCGGCGCGGTCGGCGCCGATCCCCTGGTGGGCGATGGCGCCGGCATCCTGATTCAGATTCCCGATCCCTTGTTCCGCGAATGGGCAAAGGAAACCGGCGTCACCCTGCCGCCGCCCGGTCAGTATGCCGTGGCCATGTGTTTCCTGCCGCGCGAAGCCAAGGCGCGCGAAATCGTCGTCAAGCAGTTCGAGCATTTCATCAAGGTCGAAGGCCAGAAGCTGCTGGGCTGGCGCGATGTGCCCACCGATCCCGCCGGTTTGGGCAAGACCGTGCTCGACGGCATGCCGCTGATCCGCCAGGCGATCATCGCCGCGGGGCCGCATATCCGCGACCAGGATCAGTTCGAGCGCAAGATCCTCACCATCCGCAAGCAGGCGCAGAATCCGCTGGCCGAGCTGGCCAAGAAGCACAAGCTGCCGGCGATCCAGCAGCTTTACATGCCCAGCCTTTCCACCCGCACCGTGGTCTATAAGGGCCTCTTGCTGGCGCATGATGTGGGCCGCTTCTATCGCGACCTGCAGAATCCCTTGACCGTGTCGGCGGTGGCGCTGGTGCATCAGCGTTTCTCCACCAACACCTTCCCGTCCTGGAAGCTGGCGCATCCCTATCGCTTCATCGCCCATAACGGCGAAATCAACACGGTGCGCGGCAACGTCAATTGGATGAA
Source organism: uncultured Alphaproteobacteria bacterium (assembly GCA_966096025.1). Classification (GTDB taxonomy): domain Bacteria; phylum Pseudomonadota; class Alphaproteobacteria; order Micropepsales; family Micropepsaceae; genus Rhizomicrobium. The sequence continues at coordinate 4,495 of CBHTTW010000244.1, forward strand.
TGCGCGCCGCCGCAGCATGCAGTCGGAATTGCTGGGCCCGGACCTGGACAAGATGTGGCCGCTGATTCCGCATGGCCAATCCGACACCGCCTGTCTCGACAATGCGCTGGAGCTCTTGG
>CBHTTW010000245.1:0-4563 GCA_966096025.1 uncultured Alphaproteobacteria bacterium
CCGCCCGGTCCAAGCGCCGACATGCGGCGCTTGTGGGTGAGTTCCGACAGCGGGTTCTGCTGGTCCATGAATTGCGACAGCTGCGATGAGCCGAAGAATTCGCGCACCGCGGCGGCAACCGGCTTGGCGTTGATCAGGTCGTGCGGCATCACGGTGTCGATGTCGACGGCCGACATGCGCTCCTTGATGGCGCGCTCCATGCGGAGCAGACCGACGCGGAACTGGTTTTCCATCAGCTCGCCCACCGAACGCACGCGGCGGTTGCCGAGATTGTCGATGTCGTCGATTTCGCCGCGCCCGTCGCGCAGCTCCACCAGAGCCTTGAGGATGGCAAGGATATCGTCCTTGCGCAGCACCCGCATGGTGTCGGGGGCATCCAGGCCCATGCGCATGTTCATCTTCACCCGGCCGACGGCGGACAGGTCATAGCGTTCGGCGTCGAAGAACAGCTGGCCGAACAGGGTCTCGGCGGTATCCAGGGTCGGCGGTTCGCCCGGACGCATGACGCGATAGATGTCGATCAGCGCCTGCTCGCGGGAATGGTTCTTGTCCACCGCCAAGGTGTTGCGGATATAGGGACCGACATTGATGCCGTCGATATTGAGCACTTCCACATCGTGGAAGCCGGCTTCCAACAGGGTCGCGATATTGTCGGGGGTCAGCTCGTCGCCGGCCTCGACATAGATCTCGCCCGTCTCGGGATTGACCATGTCCAGCGCCGAGAAGCGGCCGATGACTTCGTCCTGCGCGAAGGCGATGTTCTTGACCCCGTCCTCGCCCAGCTTGCGCAGGGCGCGCACGGTGATCTTGCTGCCCGCTTCCAGCACCACTTCGCCGGTCTTGGCGTTCTTCCAGTCCGAGCCGGACTTGGCATTGCGCATCCAGCCGGAATCCAGCGGGGTGGACCAGCTGCCGTCCTTGTTGTGCTTGAAGGAAATCTTGCCGAAGAAATAGTCCAGGATCTCTTCCTGGGTCAGGCCCAGGGCATAGAGCAAGGTCGTCGCCGGCAGCTTGCGGCGGCGGTCGATGCGCACATGCACGATGTCCTTGGCGTCGAATTCAAAGTCCAGCCAGGAACCGCGATAGGGGATGACGCGGGCGGCGAACAGAAGCTTGCCCGAGGAATGGGTCTTGCCCTTGTCGTGATCGAAGAACACGCCCGGCGAACGGTGCATCTGGGAAACGATGACGCGCTCGGTGCCGTTGACGACGAAGGTGCCGTTCTCGGTCATGAAGGGGACGTCGCCCATATAGACGTCCTGTTCCTTGATGTCCTTGACCGACTTGGCGCCGGTCTCAACGTCCACATCGAACACGATCAGGCGCAGGGTCACCTTGAGCGGCGCGGCATAGGTCATGGAGCGCTGCTGGCACTCCTCGACGTCATACTTGGGCTCCTCAAAGTGGTAATCGACATATTCCAGGAGCGAGGACTCCGAAAAGTCCTTGATCGGGAACACCTGGCGGAACACCGCCTCCAGCCCCTCGTCCTTGCGGCCGTCGCCCTTAAACAGTTGCAAGAACTGGTCATAGGAGGTGCGCTGAACCTCGATGAGGTTCGGCATCTGCGCGATTTCCTGGATCTTGCCGAAATTCTTGCGAAGGCGTTTGCGTCCGGTGAAGGAGAGAGTCATTCGATAAAGTCCTTTACGGCCCTAAAGCCGTGTTTGCCCGGGGTGGGAACCAGCAGTTTCAAACCAATGGCAAATGCCACCGCACCCATCGGCGAGCGCTTCGCCGATGGGGGGTGGGTGAACGAAATATGCACGCACACGGAGTTTTTCAACCCGAGAGCGCCTTCCTTACTTCAACTCGACCTTGGCGCCAGCATCTTCGAGCTGCTTCTTGATCTTGGCAGCTTCGTCCTTGTTGACGTCGGCTTTGACTTCCTTGGGAGCGCCTTCGACCAGGTCCTTGGCTTCCTTGAGGCCCAGGCCGGTGATCGCACGCACTTCCTTGATCACGTTGATCTTCTTGTCGCCGGCGTCGGTCAGGACGACGGTGAACTCGGTCTTTTCCGCGGCGGGAGCGGCACCGGCGGCGGCCGGAGCGGCAGCAGCGGCAACCGGAGCGGCGGCGGAAACGCCCCACTTTTCTTCCAGCAGCTTGGCCAGGTCCGCGGCTTCCAAAACGGTCAGCGAGGACAGATCATCAACGAGCTTTTCGATCTTCGACATTTCTAAAGTTCCTTCTATTGGTTCAGGTTTGGATGTTTACGTTGTTAAGCAGCCGCCTTAAGCCGCGTCCTTCGAGGAATAAGCACCAATGACACGGGCAAGCTGACCGGCGGGAGCCTGGAGGATCCCGGCGATCTTGGTCGCGGGTGCCACAAGCAGACCCACGATCTTGCCGCGCAGTTCATCGAGCGACGGCAGGGTGGCGAGGGCTTTCACGCCCGCGGCATCCAGCGCCGTAGTACCCACCGAGCCGCCCAGGATCACGAGCTTGTCGTTATCCTTGGCGTAAGCAGCGGCAACCTTCGAAGCGGCGATCGGATCATCGCTGATAGCGATGCCGGTCGGCCCCTTGAACAGATGCGCGATGCCTTCGATCGGCGTTCCTTTCAGAGCGCGCACCGCCAGACGGTTCTTGGCCACACGGAACGACGCCCCGTTCGCGCGCATGCGCGAGCGGAGGTCGGCCATCTGGGCAACCGTCATGCCGGTATAGTGGGCGACCACCACAGAGCCGGCCTTCGCAAAGACACCGTTCAGGTCTTCGACGACTTCCGCCTTTTTGGCTTTTTCCACTTTTGCTCTCCTAACGTCGGCCCGCGTGACGATCCGCGCGCCAACCCTGTTGCTGTCACTCTGCCCCAGGGTCCAAACCCGAACTGCGGAAGTTGCCTTCCGAATTTCGGTTCATTCCCTGTCTGTGCTGGAGGATTTTAAGACCTTACGGTCTCCAGCAGTCTCGGACAGTTCCGGCGATCGTCCGCCGGAATTTATTCGCGGCCTATTAAGCGGCCGCACCACCCGCGCCGACCGAGGCGAGCGAGATCTTCACGCCCGGACCCATGGTCGAAGAGATGGAAATCTTTTTCATATAGTTGCCCTTGGCGCCCGACGGCTTGGCCTTCAGCACGCTGCTGATGAAAGCCTTGACGTTGGCGACAATGGCGTCTTCGGCGAAGCTCGCCTTGCCGACGCCGGCCTGCACGATGCCCGCCTTTTCGACGCGGAATTCCACCGCGCCGCCCTTGGCGTCCTTGATCGCCTGGGTCACGTCCATGGTGACGGTGCCGACCTTGGGATTGGGCATCAGGTTGCGCGGACCCAGGACCTTACCCAGGCGGCCGACCACGCCCATCATGTCGGGGGTGGCGATGCAGCGGTCGAAGTCGATCTTGCCGGCATTGACTTCGGCGGCCAGTTCCTCGGCGCCGACCAGATCGGCGCCCGCCTTCTTGGCTTCTTCGGCCTTGGCGCCCTTGGCGAACACCGCGACCCGCAAGGAGCGGCCGCTGCCGGAGGGAAGCGAAACCACGCCGCGGACCATCTGGTCGGCATGCTTGGGATCGACACCAAGATTGACGGACAGTTCGATGGTCTCATCGAACTTGGCGGTGGCGCGCGCCTTCACCAGCTTCACGGCTTCTTCCACCGTATAGCTCTTGTTGGTGTCGACGCCTTCGGAGGCCTTCTTGAAACGCTTGGAGGTTGCCATGGCGGTTAGTCCCTCACCGTGATGCCCATCGAGCGGGCGGAGCCCTCGATCAGCAGCATCGCGTTTTCGATATCGTTGGCGTTCAGGTCCTTCATCTTGGCTTCCGCGATCTGCCGCACCTGGGCGCGGGTGACGCTGCCGGCCACCGTGATGCCCGGCGCCTTGGAGCCCGAAGACAGCTTGGCCGCCTTCTTGAGGAAGTAGGAGGCGGGCGCGGTCTTCATCTCGAAGGTGAAGCTCTTGTCCGAGAACACGGTGATGGTCACCGGAATCGGCATGCCCTTTTCCTGGTCCTGGGTCTTGGCGTTGAACGCCTTGCAGAACTCCATGATGTTCAGGCCGCGCTGGCCCAAAGCCGGGCCGATGGGCGGCGAGGGATTCGCCGCGCCCGCGGGCACCTGCAGTTTTACGTAACCGGTTACTTTCTTTGCCATGTCTCGCCGCCTCCTTTTTGCGGCTTAGCGGTTCAAACGAAACTTGCGTTTCTCCCGCGGGATGATGGTTTCCTCCGGACGCAGCCCCGGAGCGGCTTTACTTTGTGCACGTCTCGGGCGTTCGCTTCGCTGCCCTCGCCGTGCAGATTCCAATTACAATCCAAAAACGTCCGTACTCATTCGTCCAAACTCAGCCTTGGACCGGCTAACTACATTTTTTCGACCTGCGTGTACTCGAGTTCGACTGGTGTTGCCCGGCCGAAGATCGACACCGCGACCTTCACGCGGCTGCGGTCTTCGTCCACTTCCTCCACCGTGCCGGTGAAGGAGGTGAAGGGACCGTCGGCCACGCGCACCTGCTCGCCGATCTCGAAACTGATGGTGGACTTGGGATGCTCGGCGCCCTCAGTGACCTGGTTGAGGATGCGGTCCACTTCGCCCTGGCGCAGCGGCATGGGCTTGT
>CBHTTW010000246.1:0-4555 GCA_966096025.1 uncultured Alphaproteobacteria bacterium
GCGCAGTTCAGCCCAATGGCAAAGGGATCGGCATGGCGCACCGAATGCCAGAAGGCGGTCGGTGTCTGGCCGGTCAAGGTGCGGCCCGACAAGTCGGTGATGGTGCCGGAAATCCACACCGGCAGGCGAAGGTTCATCTCCTCGAACACTTCCTCGATGGCATAGATTGCCGCCTTGCAGTTCAGGGTGTCGAACACCGTTTCGATCATCAGCACGTCGGAGCCGCCCCTGATCAGGCCACGCGTGGCTTCGCGATAGGTTTCGCGCAACTGATCGAAGGTGATATTGCGGAAAGCGGGATCGTTGACGTCCGGCGAAATGGTGGCGGTGCGATTGGCGGGCCCCAAGACACCGGCGACCAGGCGCGGGCGCTCGGCGGTGGAATATTGGTCGCACAAATCGCGCGCCAATTTCGCGCCCGCCTCATTCAACTCGCCCACCAGATGGCCCAGGCCGTAATCTTCCTGGCTGGTGAAATTGGAATTGAAGGTGTTGGTCTCGATGAAATCCACACCCGCTTCCAGATATTGGCGGCCGATATTCTGGATGATCTCGGGCTTGGTCAGGGTGAGAAGGTCGTTATTGCCTTTCAGTTCCGACGGATGATTGCCGAAGCGCTGGCCGCGAAAATCCTCCTCGCCCAGCTTGAAGCCCTGAATCATCACGCCCCAGGAGCCGTCCAGCAACAACAGGCGCTTTTGCGCTTCCTGCTTCATCCAGGCGATGCGGGCATTGCGATGCAAAGTCATGACAAATCCTTGGGCACTATTCCGAGAATGCGGCAGGCCGCGTAAGTCAGATTGGCCTGGTTGAGGGTATAGAAATGAAACTGGCCGAAGCCGCGGCTGCGCAGCTGTTCCACCTGATCCGACAGCACCGCGGCGGCGACAATGCGGCGGGTCTCCACGTCGGCATCCAAGCCTTGATAGGCCTTGGCCAGCCAGGCGGGAATGGAGGCGCCCGCCTTGGACGCCATGCGCGCCACGCCGTTGAAATTGGTGGTCGGCATCACGCCGGGCACGATGGGAATGGTGATGCCGGCGCGCGCCGCATCGTCGCGGAACCGCGCCGTCAGGTCATTGTCGAAGCAGAATTGGCCCAGGGCGCGGCTGGCGCCGGCATCCATCTTGGCTTTCAGCAGCTCGATGTCATGGCCGTGGCTGGGTGAATCGGGATGGCGTTCGGGATAAAAGGAAACGCTCACCTCGAATGGCGCGACTTTCTTGATTCCGGCGATCAGCTCCGGGGTGGAACGGTAACCATCGGGATGGGCGCAATAGGGTCCGCTCATGCCAGGCATGTCGCCGCGCAGCGCCACGATATGACGGATGCCTGCGTCCCAATAAGCGCGCACGATATCGTCGATCTCGCCCCGGGACGCCGCCACACAGGTCAGATGCGCCGCCGGTTTCAGGCCGGTTTCCTCGACGATCCGCTTCACGGTGGCATGGGTGCGCTCGCGGGTGGAGCCGCCCGCGCCATAGGTCACCGAGACGAAGGCGGGCGCCAAAGGCTCCAGCCTGCGGATGGCGGTCCACAGATTGGCTTCCGCCTCCTCATTCTTGGGCGGCGAAAATTCGAACGAGACCTGAATGGGGCTCGGATCGGTGATCAGGCTTTCCAGGCTCATGCGGCTTCTTTTTTGGATTTGGCTTTGGCGGTTGCCAGCCAGAGTTTCACGGTGAGTTTTTCGCCGGCGCCCTGCGGCGCGATGGTTTCGCTGCCGGCATTGGCCAGGCCCGCGGCGGCAAACCAGCCTTCCACCTCCCGGTCGGCGAAACCGAGCCGGCGATGGGCGAATTCGTCGCGCAGAAACTCTTCCTTATGCGGCGCGAAATCGGCAATCAAAAGCCGCGCACCCGGCGCCATGACGCGGGCGGCTTCGCTTACCGCCGCGCCGGGATCGTCGAGATAGTGCAGCACCTGATGGAACAGCACGACGTCGAAACCCGATCCCGCGGAACCGTTGGGGAAAGGCAGGCGGAAAATATCGCCCAACCGCACTTGCGCGTTGTGGATATTTTCCCGCAGCAGGCGGTCGCGCGCGATCGCCAGCATGTCCGGGCTGACATCGATACCGACGGCGCGCTTGGCGCGGGGCGCGATCAGTTCCAGCATCCGGCCCGTGCCGGTGCCGGCGTCCAGGAAATTCTCGATCGCGCGGCTGGTGAGATGGCGGGCGATGGCGTCTTCGACATCGGCCTCCGGCGCATGCAAGGCGCGGATGCGCTCCCATTGTGCCGCGTTGGATTTGAAATAAGCCGCCGCGGCGTTGGCGCGAGACTGGCGCACATGGGTCAGCCGAACCTTGTCGGCTTCCTGGGCTGCGGGATCGGCCAGAGCGGCGATGGCCGCGCCAAGTTCCGCCCCGGTGCCCCGGTCGGCGGCGCGGCAAAATACCCAGCTGCCTTCCTTGAACCGTTCCACCAGCCCGGCCTCGCCCAACAGCTTGAGATGCCGGGAGACCCTGGGCTGGGACTGGCCCACAATCTCGATCAGCTCACTGACGGTCAGCTCGGCCTGGCGCAGCAGCAATAGCAGGCGCAAGCGGGTGGGATCGCCCGCAGCACGCAGCATGGAAACCAGCCTGTCCATCATCTTCCAACATATAAACATATCTTTATATGATTAGTGAAGCTGCGGCCGCAAGGGGGCTGGATTCCCGCCCCCAAAACCGGCAAAACCCGGGCAAAGCTTGGGTTTTGGCCAGGATTCGGATTAGCCATGCGCGGGGTTCGCGGACTGCTTTTGGGACTATGCAGCCTGGCCTTGGCCGGCTGCGCCACCACCCCGCCTTCCCCCGCGGCCCTGGCCAACAACGATCCCTATGAGCAGACCAACCGGGAGATGCTCAAATTCAACGGCAAGATCGACAAGTATTTCGTCATCCCCACCGTCGGCCTTTACTTCATTCTGGTGCCCGATGGGGGACGCCGCAGCGTCCATAATTTCCTGGGAAACCTGTCGCTGCCGACCATTTTCGTGAACGACATGCTGCAGGGCGAGCTCAGCCGGGCGGGCAAATCCATGTGGCGGCTGGTGGTCAATTCCACCGTCGGGCTGGGCGGATTCTTCGATCCGGCGGCGCGAATCGGAGTTCCCCCACATGGCGAGGATTTCGGCCAGACCCTGGCGGTATGGGGGGTGGATGAAGGGCCGTTTCTGATCCTGCCCTTCTTCGGCCCCAGCAATCCGCGCGACGCCACCGGCTTGGTGGTGGATATCGCCATGGATCCAACCAACCAGATTCACTTTAAACAGCATATTTGGTGGGCCGCGGGGCGCGAATATTTCACCCTGCTGGACCTGAGGGCCCAGACTTATCAGGCGGTTCGGGGTATCCAACGCAGCTCGGTGGACTATTATTCCTCGCTGCGCAGCCTGTATCGGCAATTACGCAACGAGCAGATACGAAATGGCCGGCAAAAGGGCCAGGACCTTCCAGATTTCTGATTTTTCGAGCACTTTCCTTGCCTTGAACTTGCCATAGCAAACCGCGAACATCCTCCAAACAGGAACTTTCCGATGCGCCTTTTGAGTTTCCCGACGCGCCGCGCCTTGTTGCTGACGGCGCTGCTGTCCCCCGCCCTGCTGGCGGCTGGACCGGCCATGGCGGCCAATGTCGCGGAAAGTTTCGTGGACGATAATATCCATAAGGGACTGGACATCCTTAAGGACAAGAAGCTCACCACCACCCAACGCCGCGACCAGTTCGAGACCCTGTTGCTGGGGCTGGTGGACACGCGCCGGATCGGCTTGTTCACCCTGGGCCAATACCGCCGCAGCGCACCGCCGGAAGACGTGGAAGCCTTCGTGGCCGCCTTCAAGAGCTACGTGTCGGCCTCCTACCAGTCCTATTTTTCCAAATACACCAATCAGACCCTGAAGGTCGTGGGTTCCACCCAGCGCACGCCCACCGACTTTATTGTGCAGACCCAGCTGATCGACCCCAACTCCAGCCAGCAGCCTTCGGAAGTGGACTTCCGGGTGCGCACCGATACCGGCAAGCCGGTGCTGGTGGATGTGGCGTATCAGGGCATTTGGCTGTCGCTGGAACAACGCGACCAGTTCGTCGCCTTCCTGGGCCAGAATAACGGCAATGTCCGCACCCTGATCGCGCATTTGAGCGAGTTGGCGGTCAATCTCGGTAAGCCAATACAATAGACGCGCGGGTCTTTTGACCGCTGAGTGCGTCGCGCGTGCTGTAAGCCGCGGCGCGCATAGCGCGTGAGCAGGTCCAGTGGACCTGCGAGAGCGGTGAACGCCGCGAGCTTAGGCGAGCGGCCGGGCAATCGGATAGGCTCCGCGCGTTGCCTACGCTGTCGCTAGGCAACCCTGCTCATCGGTCAAAATCCCTCGCGCTCTGTGGAGCCTAGGCTCTAGCGAATCTTTTGTATTTGATGCGATGGGGTTGGTCGGCATCCACGCCCAGGCGGCGCTTCTTGTCGGCTTCATAATCCTGGAAATTGCCTTCGAACCATTCGACATGGCTGTCGCCTTCAAAGGCCAGCATGTGGGTGGCGATGCGGTCCAGGAACCAGCGGTCATGGCTGAT
>CBHTTW010000247.1:0-4552 GCA_966096025.1 uncultured Alphaproteobacteria bacterium
AGCTTCTGCGCTTCCGCGATCTGGATGGTGCTCATTTCCGAGGCCACCTGATTGCGCCAGCCCTTTGCGGCATCCACGCCGCGCATCGCGGCCAGGTTGAACCATTTGTGGGCGGCGACCATGTCCACGCCGACGCCTTGGCCGGTGGAATAAGCCAGACCGAGATTGTAGAGCGCATCGGCGCGGCCATCTTTGGCGTCGCGTTCATATTGCGCGAGTGAATCGATATCGATACAGGCCACCACACATCTCCCCCAAGGGCGCGCGAAAAACAACTCTCGCGCGTGAAGATGGTGCGGTGGGAGAAACTAAGACGCGGTAAACGGCGATTAGCCTTAAACGCTAACGCGCGTTAGGCATGGTGAACAAGTCGCTAACGCTTATCGCGCGCGCTGCCCGAACAGAACTTTCCGGTCCTCATCGGTCAACGGCTGACGCATATCCGCCGCAAGCGCTCTGCCGCGCACCACAGCCGGGCGGGCACCCACCCGATTGCGCCAGGCCTTCAAATGGGGGAACTCATCCAGCGGCGCATATTTGGAGCCGGACAGGACCCAGCTCCAACAGGCGATGTCGGCGATGGAATAGGTGCCCGCAAGAAACTTGCGCGTCGCCAGCCGCTTGTTCATCACCCCGAACAACCGATGGACCTCATCGGTGTAGCGCTTCTTGGCATAGGCCAGGTCCTCGACCGAATAATTGACGAAATGGTTGGCCTGACCCGTCATCGGGCCCAGCCCCCCCACCTGCCAGAACAGCCATTCCTCGACCTGGATCCGCGCCCGCTCCTCCTGGGGATAGAAGCGGCCGAACTTGCGACCCAGATATTGCAGGATCGCCCCCGACTCGAAGACCGAAACCGGCCGGCCGCCGGGGCCGTCGGGATCGACGATCGCCGGGATGCGGTTGTTGGGGGAGACTTTCAGGAAGGCGGGCGCGAACTGCTCGCCCTTGTTGATATTGATGGGGCGCATCTCATACGGCACCCCCAGCTCTTCCAGCATGATGCTGATCTTATGGCCGTTGGGGGTGGACCAGTAATAAAGCGTGATCGCCTTGACCGACGCTTTGGGGCGCTTGGCCTTGGTCTTTTTTACAGGCTTCTTGGTGGATTTCCTGGCCATGATCCGCTTCCTCGCAATGCCGGGAAGCAGATGGGGGATAAACGGCCGGACAGCAAGGGGTCTAAAAACAGCTTGGCCGCGGTACCCTTTAGGGGACCGCGGCCTTCGCTTTATTCATCGGATACTCCTGAGTGAATGTTCAGGGGTACCGAGAAGAATTTAACTGACCGAGGTCAATTACTTCTTCTTCTTGGCGGCCTTCTTCTTGGTCGCCTTCTTGGCCTTCTTGGCCTTCTTCTTCGCAGCCATGTTCAACTCCTCTATCGTTTGTTCGGGTCTGAACGACTTACGCCGCCCCCCAAAACGACATCAATATGAAGTACTTGCATTTTGAAATGCAACTCTGCCTGGGGGTTTGAAAAAGGGCCAAAATCGCGAAATGCAAAAAACCCACGAAACATAAGGGTTAAAATGCATATTCCGTGTACGGACTAAAAAAAGCAAAAAATGCGGGGCCGGTCCGCGATTTGCGCATTTTGTGCGAATCACCCCTCGTCGGGCAAATTGAGTCGGGTCTTGAGGGCGGCATTGACGGCGGCCGGATTGGCCTTGCCCCCCGTCTGCTTCATCACCTGACCGACGAACCAGGCGGCGAGCTTGGGCTTGGCCTTCACCTCTTCCACCTTGTCGGGGTTGGCGGCGATCACCGCCTCGATGGCGGCATCGATGGCGCCGGTGTCGGTCACCTGCTTGAGACCGCGCGCCTCCACCACCTGGCGCGGGTCGCCACCCTCGGTCCATACGATGTCCAGCAGGTCCTTGGCGATCTTGCCGGAGATGGTCTTGTCGGAAATCATCTGGATGATCGCGTTGTTGGCCGCCGCGCCTACCGGCACATCGGTGATCGACAGTCCATCGCGGTTGAGTCGGCCGAGAATTTCGTTGTTCAGCCAGTTGGCCGCCGCCTTGGCATCCACACCTTTGGCCAATTCCTCGTAGAAATCCGCCAATTCCCGCTCGGCCACCAGCACACTGGCGTCATAGGCCGACAATCCCTGCCCCATGAAGCGCGCTTTCTTCTCGTCGGGGAGCTCCGGCAGGGTCTTTTTGATGTCTTCGACCCACCCCGCATCCAATTCCAGCGGCAAAAGGTCGGGATCGGGAAAATACCTGTAGTCATGCGCCTCTTCCTTGGAGCGCATGGAACGGGTCTCGCCCACTTTGCTGTCGTAAAGGCGCGTTTCCTGGCGGATGGTGCCGCCGCCTTCAATCACTTCGATCTGGCGGCGGGCTTCATACTCCACCGCCTGGGCGATGAAGCGCATGGAATTGACGTTCTTGATCTCGCAGCGCGTACCCAGATGCTTGAAGCTGCCGTCGGCCCGGAACTTTTCATAGCCCCCTGCCCGGCAGACCGAGACATTGACGTCCGCCCGCATCGAGCCTTCGTCCATATTGCCGTCGCAGGTCCCCAGATAGCGGACAATGGCGCGCAATTTTTTCAGGAATGCCGCGGCTTCCTCGGATGTACGCATATGCGGCTTGGTGACGATCTCCATCAGGGCGATGCCGGAACGGTTCAGGTCGACAAAGCTGGAATCGGGATGCTGGTCGTGCAGGCTCTTGCCGGCGTCCTGCTCCAGGTGCAGCCGCTCGATGCCAACCTTGATGGATTCCCCGTCCTTGAGGGCGATGGTGACCTCACCCTCGCCCACGATCGGGTCCTTGTACTGGCTGATCTGATAGCCCTGGGGCAGGTCGGGATAGAAGTAATTCTTGCGGTCGAACAGGGAGCGCAGATTGATCTTGGCTTTCAGGCCCAGGCCGGTGCGCACCGCCTGTTCGACGCATTTTTCATTGATCACCGGCAGCATGCCGGGGAAACCGGCATCGATGAACGAGACCTGGCTGTTGGGCTCGGCCCCGAACTCGGTCGAGGCGCCGGAAAACAGCTTGGACTTGGACAGGACCTGGGCATGGACTTCCATGCCGATCACGATCTCCCAATCGCCGGTTTCGCCTTTTAAAAGCTTGTTTTTCACGGGTAGGTTCATACGGACCACCATTTGGCCGGGCTGTGCTTGAAATCCGCCGCCGTCTCGATCCCCTGGGCGGCGCGCAGCAAAGTGGCTTCGTCGAACGCCTTGCCGATCAGCTGCAGGCCCAAGGGCAGGCCGGTCTCGCTCAATCCCGCGGGCACCGAGATGCCCGGCAGGCCCGCCAGGTTCACCGTCACGGTGAAGACGTCCTGCAGATACATCTCCAGCGGATCGGATGTCTTGGCGCCGACCGCGAAGGCCGGGCCCGGGGTGGTGGGGGTGAGCAGCACGTCGCACTTTTCAAATGCCTGCTCGAAGTCGCGCTTGATCAGGCTGCGCAGCTTCTGGGCCCGGGCGTAGTAGGCGTCGTAATAGCCGGCCGACAACACATAGGTGCCGATCAGGATGCGGCGCTGCACTTCGGCGCCGAAGCCCTCGCCCCGGCTCTTCTCATACAGGTCGGTGATGTCGCGCGCGCCCGGTGCGCGATAGCCGAACTTGACCCCGTCATAGCGCGCCAGGTTTGAGGACGCTTCGGCGGGCGCCACGATGTAATATGTCGGCAGCGCATATTTGGTGTGGGGCAGCGAGACTTCGACAATCTCGGCGCCCTGTGCCTTCAGCCAATCGGCACCCTTGGACCACAGGGCGTCGATTTCGGCGGGTGCGCCGTCGATGCGATATTCCTTGGGAATCCCGACCCGCAGCCCCTTGATGCCGCCTTCCAGCAGTTTTTCGTAATCGGGTACCGGCAGATCGACGCTGGTGGAATCCTTGGCATCCACACTGGCCATGGATTTGAGCATGATGGCGGCATCCCTGACCGTTTTGGTCATGGGTCCGGCCTGATCCAAGGATGAGGCAAAGGCCACGATGCCGAAGCGCGAGCAACGGCCATAGGTGGGCTTCAGTCCCACACGGCCGGTAACGGCGGCGGGCTGGCGGATGGAGCCGCCGGTGTCGGTGCCGGTGGCGGCCAGGCACAGATCGGCGGCGACCGCGGCCGAGGAACCGCCGGAGGAGCCGCCCGGCACCAGATTTGTGTTGGAATTCTTCGCCCGCCAGGGATTGAACACCGGACCGAAGGCCGAGGTCTCGTTGGACGAGCCCATGGCGAATTCGTCCAGATTGGTCTTGCCCAGCATCACCGCGCCCGCATCCCACAAATTCTGGGTTACGGTGGATTCGTAAGGCGGCACAAAATTGCCGAGAATCTTGGACGCCGCCGTGGTGCGGGTGCCCTTGGTGCAGAACAGGTCCTTGATCGCCAGCGGCAAGCCTTCCAGCGCGCCGAACCTTCCTTCCGCGATGCGGCGGTCGGAGGCGTCGGCCATCGCCATCGCCTGCTCGCCTGCTTCGGTAATGAAGGCGTTCAGGGTGCGCGCGTCCTCGATCGCCTTCACAAAAGCGCCGGTCAATTCCCTGGAGGAAATCTTCTTGGCCCGGATG
>CBHTTW010000248.1:0-4548 GCA_966096025.1 uncultured Alphaproteobacteria bacterium
TATTGAAATCGCTGACGGCGATGGTTTCCGGCCGGTTGAGGAAGAACACCGCTCCGGCGCGCGAGCCTCTGCCCTCCCATTTAGACACCCCGCTCTGGGTCAGATTGCCGGCATGCCAGCGCGGCGGAAAGAAGCTGGCATCGCGCAGTCCGCCAAGCTGCTCCAGCGAGACGCTCGAAACAGGCTCGAAATAATGGTTGAAAGCGTTGCGCTCCGATTTGTCGCCGAACAGGCTTTCCGGCCCCCAATAGACCAGGGGGATGCGCCCGGTGATTTCGGCCAAGAGCAGCGAGCCGACGACATGGGCCATATCGGCCCAGAAACCGAAGCCCCAGTCCTTGATCAACAGATAGCCATCGCCGCGCGGCGGGGCGGGCGGCGGCATGCGCTGAACCGCCAGAATATTCTGCTTGATCTGTTCATTGCCGGGTTCCGCCGCCAGCGCCGCCTGGAAATAGGCGAGGGCCGCGTCGCGCTCGCCCACCTGCGCCGCGATATAGCCCAGCAGATGAAGCAGCGCGGCATCGCCCGGCGACAAGTCGAGCAGTTCGCGGCACGCGATTTCAGCGGCGGCAAGCTGGCCGGCGGCCAGCGACTGTGTGGCAAAGTTCAACAGTTGTGACGGCAGATCCGGATGCATACGCCCTTTTACGTCAGGGCAGGCCTCAGCCGATAGTGGTTGACGCCCCAGGATTGGCCATTGTTGAAGCCGAAGCTTTCGGCGGTCGCCAGGAAGAACATGCGCCAGCGCCGCCGCCAGATGCCGGCCTGGGCGCCATAGACCTCGGCCAGGATGGGATCGATCCGCGCCCGATTGGCATCGAATTGCCCCAGCCAGTGCAAGGCGGTTTGACGGTAATGGGTGCCGCTCCAGCGCCATTCTTCTTCCACCGTGAACAGGTCGGAAAATTGCCGGATCAAGCCCATCGTCGGCATGATGCCGCCGGTGAAGAAGTGCCGGCCCATCCAGTCTTCCGGATCGCGCCAGTCGTAAGTGGCGGGCCGGTGGCGGTGGGTGAAGATGTGCAGGAACAGCCGCCCCTCGGGCTTCAGCCATGTGCGGGTGCGCGACAGCAGCGCGTGCCAATTGGCCATATGTTCGAACATCTCCACCGACACCACGCGGTCGAACAGCGCGTTGGCGGTGAAGTCGTTCATGTCGGCGGTGAGGACGGCAAGATTGGTCAGTCCGCGCAGGCGCGCCTGGGCTTCGATATACAATCGCTGTGGTGCGGAATTGGAGACCGAGGTGATGCGGGCACCGGGAAATTTCTGAGCCATGTACAGCGACAGCGAACCCCAGCCGCAGCCCAGTTCCAGTATCTCCTGTCCCTCGGCCAGGCCGGCATGCGCCACTGTTTCGGCCAGGGCGATGGTCTCCGCCTCGGCCAAATTTTCCCGCCCGGTGGGGTAGAGGCAGCTGGAATATTTGCGGTGGGGACCCAGGAGCAAAGCGAAAAATTCCGGCGGCAGCTCGTAGTGCTGGCGGTTGGCGGCATCGGCATGTTCGGCAATGGGGCGCGCCGCCATGGCGCTGGCAAAGGCCTGGTCGGTGCCGGGTGGCGGTATCTGGCTGTCATTGGCGGCAATCACCCGGCGCATTGCGGCGCGGATGACGAAATCCGGCAGGGTGCAGCGTTCGGCGAGCCCGGCGGCAGCGGCGGAGAATGACATATTTCCTCTTGCGCGGTTTACGGCGCCGCAAGGCATTTGGATCATTCGCGGGAAAGGGGGCGGGATCAAGGGCTTGGCGCCGCCGTTGTGCCGGCTGAACGCAGGATGAACGCGCCGCTCCGCGCCCGTTCAGGATAAGGCGGCCACGGTGCCCACCCAGTGATATCTGGGGACGGGGCTTTTCATGAAGGACAATATTCGCGCGGGCGTCATGGCGATCGCCCTGGTGGCCGTCGGTCTTTTCTGGTGGCAGGTCGCCAAATTGGAAGACTGCCGCGACGCGATGCAAAAGGGCGGCGAGGCGCCACTCGTCGTGAAATCGGAATGTCCGCAGACCGGTCCCTATGCCGCCAACAGCAACGTCCTGGTCTTTGCGGTCCTGTCCCTGCTTTTTCCTTCCGCCACGGCGGAACAGCGGTCCGGGAAAGCGAATTGAAAAAGCTCCACGCCCGCCGCTAAGCTTCGCGCCAAGAAAACAAGACCGCGATTCTTGAAAATCGCCGCGGGGGCTTTGGTGAACGAAAACCGGATCTATGCCGCCGCTGCCTGGCGAATCCTGCCGCTGCTGATGGCCGGCTGGCTGTTCGCCTATATCGATCGGGTCAATATCAGCTTTGCCCGCGCCCAGATGGGCGAACAGCTGGGCTTTTCCGACGCGGTGTTCGGCTTGGGCGCCGGACTGTTCTTCCTGGGCTATTTCGCCTTCGAGGTCCCCAGCAATCTTCTTTTGTACAAAG
Organism: uncultured Alphaproteobacteria bacterium; assembly: GCA_966096025.1. GTDB lineage: Bacteria > Pseudomonadota > Alphaproteobacteria > Micropepsales > Micropepsaceae > Rhizomicrobium. The sequence goes on from CBHTTW010000248.1 coordinate 2,412, forward strand.
TCGGCGGGCGGCGCTGGATCAGCCGCATCATGATCACCTGGGCCATCGCCAGCGCGCTGACCGCGCTGGTGCGTACCCCGGCGCAATTTTACGGGATGCGCTTTGTCCTGGGCCTGGCGGAAGCCGGCTTCATTCCCGGCGTAGTCTATTATCTGGGCACCTGGTTTCCCGCCCACCGCCTGGGGCGGATTTTCGGCATTTTCTATCTTGCCTTGGCGGGATCGGGATTGGTGGGCGGACCGCTGGCCGGACTGATCCTGTCCACCTGTTCAGGCCTGTTGGGGATCGCGGGCTGGAAATGGCTTTTGATCCTGGAGGCGATTCCCTCTTTGATTGTCGGCATTGCGATCCTGCGCTTCCTGCCCGACAGTATTGACACCGCGCCATGGCTAAGTCCGGCGGAAAAACATTTTGCCCGTGATCAACTCGCCAAAGAGGCCGCCGGCAAACAGTGTTTTTCGCTCGCCGGGCTGGCGGCAAATCCGCTTCTGTGGATGATGATCGCGATCTATTTCCTGCTCAATTATGCGGCCTATGGCATGTCCTTCTGGCTGCCCACCTTGATCGGCGACCTTGGCGTGAAAAGTCCCATGCAGGTGGGCTTGCTGTCGGCCTTGCCCAGCATCTGCGCCATGATCGGCGTGGTGCTGTTCGGCCTGTCCGCCGACCGCCACCGGGAACGGCGCTGGCATCTCACCGCCATGTTCATGACCGGCGCCATCGGCTTCTTTGTTTTCCAATTGGCCGGCGGCGGAATAAGTCCGGCGATGGCGGGGCTTTGCCTGGCCGCCATCTGCACCCAGGCATTTCCCTCGCTGTTCTGGGCCTTGCCCAACCGCATCTGGAAAGGCGTCGCCAATGCCGCGGGCATTGCGGCCATCAATGCCGTGGGAAATCTCGCCGGACTGGTTTCGCCCGCCATGATCGGGGCAATGCGCACGCGTTTCGGCCAGGCCGATATCGCCATCCTCAGTCTCGGGGTCGCGCTGGTGCTGGCGACCATCCTGGTTCACTGCCTGCCCAAGCGGCTGATCGACCAATACGGCAAGCCATGAAAACCATCAGCGCAAAGATCAGCAACGCGCCGCAGGCCGTCACCCTGATCGACGCGCATCATCATTTGTGGGATCTCGCCATGGCCCGCCATCCCTGGCTGGGCGATCATCCCGAAGCCGGATTTTTTCTGGGCGATTATTCGGCGATAAAACGCAATTATCTTCCGGCCGATTATCTCAAGGATTGTTCCGGCCACAATGTTCTGGCCACGATTCATTGCGAGGCCGAATGGGACCGCACCGATCAAGTCGGCGAGACACGCTGGCTTTCCGCGATTCAGGCGCGACACGGTTTTCCCAATGCCATCGTCGCCCATGCCTGGTTTCACACCCCGAACGCGGCGGAGATATTGCGGCAACAGGCTGCGTTCCCCTCGGTGCGCGGTATCCGCTCCAAGCCCGTCACGGTCGCCGGTCCGAATGAGAAATTGACCGGCGGTCCCGGCAGCATGCGCGACGACAAATGGCTGGAGGGCCTGTCGCGGCTTGGACATTACGGCCTGTCTTTCGATTTGCGGGTGCCCTTTTGGCATCTGGCGGAAGCCGCAAAGGTCGCCGCCCAGTTTCCCGCCATCCCCATGGTGCTGAACCATACCGGCTTTCCCTGGGATCGCAGCGTCGAAGGTTTGCGCGCCTGGCGCGCGGCGATGGAGATCATCGCGCGCCAGCCCAATATGCATCTGAAGATTTCGGAATTCGGCTTGCAGGACCAAGCCTGGGACTATGACTCCAACCGCGCCATTGTGCGCGATGCGCTGGCGATATTCGGGGTGGAGCGCTGCATGTTTGCCACCAATTTTCCGGTGGCCGGTCTGCGCATCAGTTATGACGGGCTGGTGCGCGCGGTGGCGCGGATGGTGAGCGATCTGCCCGCCCCCGATCGCGATGCTTTGTTCTGGCGCAATGCGGCGCGTTTCTACCGGATCGATGTGGAAGCGTGAGCGGGTGCTGTTTCGGGCACCATTTCAATCCGCGCTTTGGCGCGCAATTCGAATGTGTTGTTTGCCCTGATACTGCGCCGCGCCCTCGCGGGACACTACGCTGACGCTAGTCCCGCTTCGGGCACCATCATCAGCCGCGCG
>CBHTTW010000249.1:0-4494 GCA_966096025.1 uncultured Alphaproteobacteria bacterium
TGGGGTTGTGTTTTTTTGTTTGTGTGTTGCCCCCTGCCCCATTTAAAAAAAATCCCTCCACGGGCAACCCACGACACTGGCTAGTCGTGCTTCTGTGAAGCGGCAAAAGCGGCCTTCTGTTCCGGCGTCGCTTCCTTCTGATACTTCGCCTTCCATTCCCCGGTCGGCATGCCATAGACCGAGGCGCGCGCCTGTTCCTTGTCGAGGGTCAGGCCTTTTTCGGTGGCGGCTTCCCGGTACCAGTCGCCCAGACAGTTGCGGCAGAAACCCGCCGTGATCATCATGTCGATGTTCTGGACGTCGGTGCGTTGGCGCAGATGGGCGACCAACCGGCGAAACACCGCAGCCTCAAGCGCCTCTTTGGTCTGGTTGTCCATGATGCCTCCTGACCGGTGTCAAACGTCTACCGCCTCTTTTGCGAACTCCGCATTCTCTTGGATAAACTGGAAGCGCAGTTCCGGCTTTTTCCCCATCAGCCGTTCGAACAGGTTTTCGGTCTCTTGGACGTCGGTGCTGGGAATGTGGACCTGGAGCAGGGTGCGATGGCCCGGCCGCATGGTGGTTTCCTTGAGCTGGGCCGGCATCATCTCGCCCAGGCCCTTGAAGCGGGAAACTTCCACCTTGGCGCCGGCGCGGAATTCCTTTTTCAGAATCCGTTCGCGGTCGGCATCGTCGCGGGCATAGATGGTCTTGCCGCCCTGGGTGAGGCGATACAGCGGCGGCATGGCCAGGAACAGCTTGCCGTCCTCGATCAGGCCCGGCATCTCGCGATAGAAGAAGGTCAGCAGCAGCGACGCGATATGGGCGCCGTCCACGTCGGCATCCGTCATGATGATGATGCGGTCGTAGCGCAGGTCACTTGCGCTGTATTTCGCTCCGGTGCTGCAGCCCAGGGCCTGCACCAAATCCGATAGTTCCTGGTTCTGCTGCAATTTTCCGGCCGTGGCGGACGCGACATTCAGGATTTTGCCGCGCAGGGGCAGGATCGCCTGGGTGGCGCGGTCGCGCGCCTGCTTGGCGCTGCCGCCGGCGCTATCGCCCTCCACCAGGAAAATCTCGGTGTCTTCCGCCGCGCCTTTGGAACAATCCGCCAGCTTGCCGGGCAAGCGCAGTTTGCGTGTGGCCGATTGGCGCTTGGTTTCCTTTTCCTGCCGCTTTTTGAGCCGGTCCTCGGCGCAGTCGATGACAAAGTCCAGCAGTCTGCCGGCGTCGTTGGGGCTCTCGGCCAGCCAATGATCGAAATGGTCCCGCACCACCGTTTCCACCAGGCGCTGGGCGTCGGGCGAGGACAGCTTGTCCTTGGTCTGGCCCTGGAATTCCGGCTCGCGGATGAAGACCGACAGAACCGCGCAGGCCGAATCCATCACGTCGTCGGCGGTGATAAGGGATGTCTTGCGGTTGTTGGCGCGTTCGCCATGGGCGCGCAGCGCCTTGGTCAGGGCGTTGCGCAGGCCCTGCTCATGGGTGCCGCCGGCTTGTGTGGGAATGGTGTTGCAATAAGAGCGGGTAAAGGGGTCGCGCGACGGCGCCCATGTCACCGCCCATTCCACCGCGCCGCGACCGTCTTTGTTCTCGGTGCGTCCGGAAAAATCGCGCGGCGTCACGGTGACGGCCTTGCCCACCTCGCTTTTGAGGAAATCCAGCAAGCCGCCGGGGAATTTCAGCACATCCTCGGCCGGGGTCTCGTCCTTGATCAACGAGGGATCGCAGGACCAGCGGATTTCCACGCCCCGGAACAGATAGGCCTTGGACTTGGCCATGCGGTGCAGCCGGGCAGGCGAGAACTCCACCTCGCCGAAAATCTTCACGTCCGGCTTGAAGCTTGTGATGGTGCCGCGGCGGTTGACCGCTCCCAGGCTTTTCAATTTCCCCACCGCATGGCCGCGCTCGAAACGCATCTTGTGGCCCTGCTTGTCGCGCGCCACCTCCACGTCCATCCATTCCGACAGCGCGTTCACGACCGAGGCGCCCACGCCATGCAACCCGCCGCTGGTGTCATAGGCCTTGCCGTCGAATTTTCCGCCGGCATGCAGGGTGGTCATGATCACTTCCAGCGCCGACTTGTTCTTGAACTTGGGATGCGGGTCGATGGGAATGCCGCGGCCATTGTCGCGCACCGACAGGATATTGCCGGGCTTCAATTCCAGCTCGATGCGGGTGGCATGGCCCGCCACCGCTTCGTCCATGGAATTGTCGATGATTTCCGCCGCCAGGTGATGCAGGGCGTTGACATCGGTGCCGCCGATATACATGCCCGGGCGGCGGCGCACCGGCTCCAGCCCTTCCAGCACCTCGATATCCTTGGCGGTATAGGCCTTGGAGGCGGAGGAGGAACTGTCGAACAGGTCGGGGTTATTTTTGGCCATGGCTGACGCTTTAAAGTGAAAGGAACTTACCGGGAAGGCTGCGAATCGGATGCTTTCCATCCTGTTTTACTTTTCCTCAACCATCAAAAGCGAGCCAAAAACAGGATCCCGCGGCATCCCTTGGCCAAAGCCTTTATTAACAGCCGCCGCCCCATAATGGCCTTTACGGGGAAAGGTTTTTTCGGCGTGTCGATTTTTGGGTTTCTCACCGAAGGCCAAGAGAGCGAACCGCGCGTTTTGAAGGCACAGCTGGCGCTGGCCTCCATCACGGCGCGCAACACCCGCGTGACCGCGCCGATCTGGGCCGCCGCCGCCGCGATTCTCTGCTCCACCGGAATCTTCGGCAATGTCAGTTTCGCCTACACCCTGTTCCTGCCTTTGGTGGTGACAGCCTCGGTGGGCGCCGCGGCCCTGATGGCTACGGCCTATGAGAAATACAATGACAGCGAAGGGGATGTTCATTCCTGGCAGCAATGTTTTGTCGGCATCCAGGCCATGGGAAGCGCCGCCTGGGGCCTGATGGCCTGGCTGTGCTGGGAACCGGGCAATGCCCTCAATCACATGTTCCTGGCCGGATGCGTGATGGCGGTGATCGCCAGCCTGGTGGTGGCGCGCGGCAGCAACATGAAAATGTATGTCGCCAACCTGCTGCCGCTGACCTTGATGACCTCGGCGCGGTTCCTGCTGGGCGATTCGGTGACCGACATGGTGATGGGCGGTTTGGCGCCCTTCGTCGCCTTTCAGATGTGGTACACTGGCCGCCCGCTGGTGTTGCGCATGGGCGAGGACGCGCGGTTGCGTTTCAAGGTCGAGGACCTGGCCGGCGAGCTCAAGGAAACCCGCGACGAAGCCCTGAAGAAGCGCTTCGAGGCGGAAACCGCCAATGCCTCCAAGACCGCCTTCCTGGCCAATATGAGCCACGAATTGCGCACGCCCTTGAACGCCATTCTGGGTTTTTCGGAAATCATCGCCCAGGAATGTTTCGGTCCCGTGGGCTCGGAGCGTTATCGCGATTATGCCAAGGATATCCATTCCTCGGGGGCGCATCTTCTCTCCCTGATCAACGACCTGTTGGACGTCGCCAAGATCGAGGCCGGCCGCATGGACATCGCGCCCCATCCGCTGGAAGCGGGCCGGGTGTTCGACATCGCGCTGAAGCTGATCAACACCAAGGCGCGGGAAAAGGACCAGGTGCTTTCGATCAAGGTCGAGCCGGGCGCGCCGCCGCTGTGGGCCGATGAACGCGCCGTCAAGCAGATCCTGATCAACCTGGTTTCCAATGCGGTGAAGTTCACGCCGGTCGGCGGGCGCATCGATGTGGTCGGCGGCCGCGCCAAGAATGGCGATTTCCAGATCATGGTGCGCGACAACGGTCCGGGCATTCCGCCGGAAAAGATGGATACGGTGTTCAAGCCCTTCAGCCAGGTGGACAACCGTTTCGACCGTCAGGCCGGCGGCACCGGGCTGGGTCTGGCGCTGGTGCGCGGTCTGGCCGAACTGCATGGCGGCGCGGCCTGGATGGAAAGCGAATTCGGCAAGGGCTGCTCGGTGTTCGTGACCTTGCCCGTCAAGCAGGCGCAGGCCGTCGAGGCGGCTTAACAGCGCCCTCCTGTCAACGCATTTTCTTTTCCATTAAGTTGGAATTGATCCTACCTTGCGGCGGTAGGTGATCGACTCAAGGCTGGCCATGATAGAAGAGTATGCGGATGCTCCGTCCCGGCCACGCGCCCTGCGTGGCCCCAGAGCCCCCAACCCCGGCCCAGGCCACGAACCGGTTAGGCCCCAAAAAGGCCCGGCTTTCGCCCGGCCTTTCGTTTCCTTTGATGCAGCGATCAGACCGAATAGTACATCTGGAACTCGATCGGATGAGGCGTGTGCTCGAAGGCATACACTTCTTCCATCTTGAGATCGACATAGCTGTCGATGAAGTCCTGGCTGAACACGCCGCCCTTCTTGAGGAAGTCGTGATCGGCCTTCAGGCTGTCCAGCGCTTCGCGCAGGGAGCCGCAAACCTGCGGAACCTTGGCCAGCTCTTCAGGCGGCAGGGCATAGAGGTCCTTGTCCATCGGGCCGCCCGGATGGATCTTGTTCTCGATGCCGTCCAGGCCCGCCATCAGCATCGCGGCAT
>CBHTTW010000250.1:0-4476 GCA_966096025.1 uncultured Alphaproteobacteria bacterium
GCAGCGTCATCCTGGCCGCCACGCCGATGTTCTTCGACCGGCGGCTGCCGCATCCGGGGCAGGAGAGTCTTTTCCATCTCCTGGAAAAACTGGCGAAGCAATGCGCCCGGCTGGCGCTGGAGCCGGATGCCGGCATCTGGGAATTCCGTGGGCGCAAGCGCGTGCATATGCATTCCGGCGCCATGTGCTGGGCGGGGATAGGCCGCACCGCGGCGATTGCCGCGCGGCTGGGACTGCCGGACCGGGCAAATCATTGGCAGGCGCAGGCGGATTGCATTTGCGAGACGCTTCTGAAGCGCGTTTGGAATCACAAGCGCCAGGCTATTGCCGCGGCGGAAGGCATCGACGATATGGATGCCAGTGTGTTGCTGCTGCCCGAACTCGGCATGATCGACGCCCATGATCCGCGTTTTGTCTCCACCATGACGGCCATAGAGCAGGACCTGGTGCTCGGCCGCCATGTCATGCGCTATGCCGCGGAAGACGATTTCGGCCTGCCGGAGACCGAATTCCTGGTTTGCCGCTTTTGGCTGATCGACGCGCTGGCGGCGCTGGGCCGGCGCGAGGAGGCGCGCGAACGCTTCCAGGATGCCTTGGGTTTGCGCAACAGCTACGGCTTGCTGGCCGAGGATATCCATCCCCAAACCGGGGCGCTGTGGGGGAATTTCCCCCAAACCTATTCCATGGCGGGGGTGATACTCAGCGCAATGCGGCTGAGCCAAAGCTGGGAGGATCGCTATTGGCGCGCATCTTCATAATTTCCAACCGGGTGGCGATTCCCGGCGGCAGCAACAATCCCGGCGGGCTGGAAGTGGTGCTCAAGGCCACTTTGCGCAAGCATCCCTGCGTCTGGCTGGGCTGGAGCGGCGAGGTGCAGGAAGAGCCGCGCACCCAGACGGTCACGCAGCGTTCCAACAGCTATATCGTCACCGATCTGACGCCCGAGGATTTCGACGAGTATTACAATGGCTTCGCCAACCGGGTGCTGTGGCCGATCTTCCATTACCGGCTGGATCTGGCGGAGTTTTCGCGGCGCGACCTGTCCGGTTATCTGCGCGTCAATGAGCATTTCGCCGACGAACTGGCCAAGGTTCTGGAGCCGGACGACATCGTCTGGGTGCATGACTATCACCTGATCCCCTTGGCCAAAGCCTTGCGGGCACGGGGGTTTGGCAATCGCATCGGATTCTTCCTGCATATTCCCTTGCCGCCGCCGGAAATCCTCACCGCCATGCCCAATCACGAGCGGCTGATCCCTTTGCTGGGTGAATATGACCTGGTGGGGTTCCAGACCGATGGCGATGCCGCCAACTTCGCGCGCTATCTGGCCAAGGAATTGGGGGCGCCGTCGCACATGTCATTGCGGCTGGGCAGCGGCGACCGCGCCATGCGTATCGGCACGTTCCCGGTGGGGATCGAAACCCATCCCTTTACCCGTTTGGCGCGCCGCGCCGCAAAAACGCCTTTCGCCCGGCAAGTTGTCGATTCTTTGCCGGGGACCTTGATCATCGGCGTCGACCGGCTGGATTATTCAAAGGGAATTACGCTGAAGCTTGAAGCCTATGAGCGCTTCCTGGCGGCCAATCCGCAATGGCGCGGCAAGATCACCTATTTGCAGATCACGCCCAAGAGCCGCAGCCAGATCAAGGAATATTCCGAGATGGAAAGCGCGGTAGGCAGCGCGGCGGGACGCATCAATGGCGCTTACAGCGAGGCCAACTGGACGCCGGTGCGCTATGTCAACCGGGCCTACAGCCGCACCACCCTGGCGGGGCTTTACGCCGCCGCCGATGTCGGTTTGGTGACGCCGATGCGCGACGGCATGAATTTGGTGGCCAAGGAATATGTCGCGGCACAGGATCCGGAAAATCCCGGCATGTTGATCCTGTCGCGCTTCGCCGGCGCGGCGGACGAGTTTCGCGACGCGCTGCTGGTCAATCCTTACGATCCGGACGCGGTCGCCGCCGCCATCGCCCGGGCGGTGGCCATGCCGCTTGGCGAGCGCAAGGCCCGCCATGCCGAGCTTTATGCGGCGCTGTTGCGCAACGACATTTCCCAATGGGGCGACAGGTTTCTCAAGGCGCTGGAACGGCCGGACAAGCAAGGCGGCCTGCGCGATTTTACTCCCCCGGCAACGGAATCCGGGCATCGCCCGGCGGCGCGGCAATAGGCGCTTACTATTTTTCCAGCTTGAGGGCGGCCGTCGCCAGCACGATCCAGCCCGCGATCAGCGCCAGTCCGCCCAAGGGGGTCATGAAAGCCAGCACGCGCATCCCGCTCAGCGCCAGGCCGTAAAGCGAGCCGGAAAAAAGCAGGATACCGGCGAAGAACAGCTGTGCGGCGCGCTCGGCCAACGCTTGCGCCGCGCCGCGCGCCGCCAAAGCCGCCAGGCCGATGGCAAGGGCGTGGGTGATCTGATACTGCGCTCCGGTCGCGAAGGCCGCGAGCATGCGCGGCTCAAGCCGCCCGGTCAGCGCATGCTGGCCGAACGCGGCCAGGGCGACGCCGACGCCGCCCAGGATCGCGGCAATGAATAACCATCTGCGCATGCCCTGGTTATAGACATAGAAGCGATCCTTTGCGAGTTTGGCGGAATGACGGAATTCGTAGCGGCCACGGATGGAATTGAATTGGCCTATGAGCGCCAGGGCGAAGGCCCCGCCATTATTCTGGTGCATGGCTTCGGCTCCAGCCGGGTGCAGAATTGGCGCTCAACCGGCTGGTATGGCGGATTGACGGCGGCGGGATTTTCCCTGGTGGCGATGGATTGCCGGGGCCATGGCGAAAGCGGCAAGCCTCATGACGCGGCTTTTTACGGCCATGATCGCATGGCCGAGGACGTCATCACGGTGATGCGGGCCTGCGATCTGCCCGACGCTCTGATCCTGGGCTATTCGATGGGCGGCTTTATCGGCCTGCGATTGCTTGCATCGCATCCCGAATATGTCCGCAAGCTGGCGATTGCGGGGGTGGGTGCAAATTATCTCCAGGACCATATCACCGCGCCGGGGGCGCGGTCGGTGCTGGCCGATGCCTTGCTGACACCGGACAAGGACACAATCACCGATCCGCGCGCCAGGATGTTCCGCGCTTTCGCCGATCAACCCGGCAAGGATCGCCTGGCGCTGGCGGCCTGCATGCGGGGGATGTCGCCGCGTCTTGCGCCTGATGTCCTTGCGCGCCTGCAGCGGCCGGTGCTGGTGGTGGATGGAAGCGAGGATGACACGGCGGGACGGCCTGAACCGCTGGCGGCGGCGCTCGCCGATGGCCGCGCGGTTACGATTGCCGGGCGCGATCACATGTCGGCGGTGGGCGACAAGCATACGCGCCAGGCCGTGATCGAGTTTTTCCTTTAGGGAACCGACCCCGGCGTACATTCGTTATTTATCCATCATCGAGATCGGCAGGACCGACACGTCCAAGGCCGGAAAGTTGTCTGTGTACGGATCAATCCTCGGGGACATCGGCTAGGGAAGCGCCCAATGCTGTGCGTATGTGACAGTAGCTATCGAGAGTCAGCGTCAGCGGTACGGTTTGGTACTGAAAAAAGCATAGGATTTCCGCGACTTACCGTTACTTTCGACGGGGTTATGACGCGCTTCGCGCGCAGCGATGGGGGGGCCCATCCGGGCATCTTTGTTGGACTGGCGAAATGTTAGAAGCGCATGCACGTACCGGAATCCGCAACCGCCTCCTGCAAAAGATCAGTCTGGAAGACTGGGACTTGCTCGGGCCGCATCTGGAAGCGATCACTCTCAAGGAACGGCAGGTCATCGAGGTTCCAACCAAGCCGATCACCCATGCCTATTTCTTGGAGCATGGCGTGGCTTCGGTCGTGGCGGTGGATGCCGAGGATCATCGCATCGAAGTCGGCGTGATCGGTTATGAAGGCGTCACCGGCGTGCCCTTGCTGATGGGCGATAATCGCGCCCAGCATTCCACCTACATGCAGATCGGCGGCAGCGGCCACCGTATTCCGCAGGAACCGCTTTGCGATGCGATCGCCAAAAGCGAGGCCCTGCGCGCCCTGATGCTGAAAGCGGCGCAGGGTTTCATGATCCAGACCGCGCACACCGCCCTGGCCAATGGTCGCGCCAAGCTGGAGCAAAGACTGGCGCGCTGGCTTTTGATGGCGCACGACCGCATGACCAGCGATGCGGTGCCGCTGACCCATGAATTCCTGGCGGTGATGCTAGGGGTGCGCCGGGCCGGCGTTACCGTGGCGATCCACGGCTTTGAGCGGCGCGGCCTGGTGACCACACGGCGCGGCCAGCTGACCCTGGTCAATCGCGGCGGTATCGAACAAATCGCGGGCAGCTTCTACGGCACGCCGGAAGCAGAACTGAAACGTCTTCTCGGGGACAAATAAGACTCGCCTTCCCGCACTGGTACATGGTTTGTTCTCGCCATGCTACCCCCCAAATTCCAGCACTGGTTTGTGTCGCGCGGCTGGCAGCCGCGGGCCCATCAGCTGGC
>CBHTTW010000251.1:0-4457 GCA_966096025.1 uncultured Alphaproteobacteria bacterium
GCTTTCCTGGCGGCTTCCGCCTTGTTCTGCGAAGCCACCGCGAAACGGTCCTGGTCTTCGCGGGTGATCTGCCATTGGTTGGCGACATTCTCCGCCGTGATGCCCATGTGATAACCGTTAAAGGCGTCCCACAGCCCGTCGCGGATCATGGTGTCGATGAAAGTGAAATCGCCCATTTTCTGTCCAGCGCGCAAATAAGCGGCATGCGCGGACAGGCTCATGGATTCCTGGCCGCCGGCCACCACGATCCTGCTGTCGCCCTGGCGGATCGCTTGCGCGCCCAAGGCCACGGTGCGCAGGCCGGAACCGCAAACCATGTTGATGCTCCAGGCCGGAGCGCCGATGGGAATGCCGGCCGCGATCGAAGCCTGGCGGGCGGGATTTTGGCCCTGGGCGGCGGTCAACACCTGACCCAGGATCACTTCGCTGACTTCCTCGCCCGCGACTTTGGCGCGCTCCAAGGCGCCCCTTATGGCGACTTCGCCGAGCTTGTGGGCGGGAACGGTTGCAAAGGATCCGCTGAAAGCGCCCACCGGAGTGCGCGCGGCTGAAACTATGACGACATCTTCCATGGGAACCTTCCGTTGACGGACTTATCGATATTGCCGCGCGCAAAATGCCGCGAACGCGCGCATTGGTAAACAGCGGCAAAAAAACAGTGATATTTCAGCCACTTGATCTTACTTTGACAGCCTGTCCGGTATTGCGGCTGCTAAATGACGCTGGACTCCCGCGCTGCGGGGTGGTGTCTTTATCGCTATCAAACGCCCGCGGGATGGCGTGTATACAGCCGGGAAGTTGGGGGACGTCGCGTGTCAGAAGACAAAAGCAAGGCCGAAGGGCCGGTGATCATCAAGAAGTACGCCAACCGGCGGCTCTACAATACGCAGACCTCGTCCTATGTGACCTTGGACCATCTGGCGGCCATGGTGAAGGACGGCACCGAATTCGAAGTGCAGGACGCACGCACCGGCGAGGACATTACCCGCTCGGTGCTCACCCAGATCATCTTCGAGGAAGAAGCCAAGGGCCAATCGCTCTTGCCGATCAAGTTCCTGCGCCAGTTGATCCGCTTTTACGGCGACAGTTTGCAGGCTTTCGTGCCCGGCTATCTGGACATGAGCATGGAAGGCTTCACCAAGAACCAGGGCGCGATGCGCGACCGCATTGCCGAGGCCTTGGGCGGCGGCAACCAGATGGTGGAAAATCTCACCCGCCAGAACCTGCAAATGTTCGAAAACGCCATGGCGATGTTCACGCCATTCGGTGTTGCCGCCAAGGGCGGCGAGGCCCCTTCCAAGTCGGCGGCCAAGCCGCCTGAGGACATCGCCGATCTCAAGGAAGAGATGGAAGCGATGCGCCGGCAACTGGCCGAGTTGAGCCAGCGCAAGTGACCTCTCCTCTTCGGGGGGGAGCGATTTTTATCGCCATTGCCGCGCTGGCGGGCTGCGCCGCGCCGATGAGCACGCGTGAGGCCCAAGGCATCGCCCGCGAGCGGCTGGTCAAATATTGCAGCGGACGCTGCGGCACCCTGGCCCTGGCGCATACCCAGAAGATCAAGAACCGCTGGCTGGTGGATTTCGATGCCCCGCGCCAAAAGTTCACCGTCATTGTTGAGGATGACGGCAATGCCAAAGTCACGGTCTGGGATAAGGCGACGCTGAGATAATCACCTATCTCGAGCGAGGCATTCCGCCAAGCGACCTGCAGCATCCGACAGCTTCCTTCCCCCGCGAGCGAAGCGACGAGCGGGGGAAGGTGTCACAGCGAGGGTGAGGAAGGCGGCCAAGCCTTCCGAACGCGGAGCAGACCCGAGCTGTGACGGATGGGGGAAACCAAAAAACGGTTACTGATCCCAGCGGGGATCAGTAACCGGTTCGCCGAAATGGAAGCCCTGGAAGTAATCGACGCCGAAGCTTTGCAGCAGCGCGGCATCGTCGTCCGAGCTGACCCATTCCGCCACCGTCTTGATGTCGAAGCTCTTGGCCAGGCCCACCAGGGTGCGCACAAACACCTGGTTTTCCGGCGACTGGCTGAGATCCTTCACATAGGAGCCGTCGATCTTGACGGTATCGACATGCAGCATTTGCAGGTTGCGGAAGGAGGTGTAACCGGCGCCGAAATCATCGATCGCCACCCGCACCCCGAGCTCGCGCAATTGCGACACAAACTGGGCGTTTTCCTCGAAATGATGCAAGGCGGCGGTTTCGGTCAATTCCACGATCAGGCGCGGCGCCACATCCTTGGCGGCGCGGATGTAATCGACGAAATCCTGCAACCAGGCCGGGTCGGAGGCCGCGGTGCCCGAGACATTGACCGCCAGGGTGATGTTCTTATGCGCCTTGAGAGCAGCGACCGAGGCTTCCAGCGCGAAACGATCGACCAGATGGACGATACCCATCTGCTCGGCGGCGGGCACGAAATGACCGGCGGTGAGTATGCCGCCATCGGGCTTGACCATGCGTAGCAGGCATTCGTAGTGCGAGGTCTTGCGCGAGCGCGCCGCCACGATGGGCTGGTAGGCCAGCTTGAGGCGGTTTTCCTTCAGCGCCAACACCACCTCGTCGGCGATCTGCATCTGGCGCAGGCGGGCGGTCTCGCGCTGCTGGGAATGTTCATAGGTGGCAAAGCCGTCGCGGCCATTGGCGCGCGCCTTGTCCAAGGCCTGCTCGGCCCGCAGCATGGCTTCCTGGCTGGTGGAGGCGGCCTGGGGCAGCCACACCGCGCCCACCGAACAGGTGGCCGCGACCATGCCGCCGCGCGATTCAATGCCGATGGCGCGCACCGCGGCGCGCAGCCGGGCCGCGACCACGGCGATTTCATGTTCCCGGCAGCTCTTGAGCAGGACGCCGAACTTGTTGCCGGCGGTGCGGCCGATCACGTCGGTGCCGCGCAAGGTGCGGGCCAGGCGGTCGCCCACGGCCAGGATCACTTCGTCGCCGGCGTCGAAACCGAAACTGTCATTGATCATTGCCAGGCGGTCGACCGAGGCGACCAGGAAGGCGCAGTCGCGATTTTCCGCCTTGGCGCTTTCGATCGCCTGGGACAATTCCTCGCGCAGGGCGTTGCGGTTGAGATGACCGGTCAATTCATCGCGCGTCGCCAGATAGGTCAGGCGGCGCACCTCGCGCGAACGTTCGGTGGTGTCGCGCATCAGGCCGACCAGCCGCGCGGTGCGGCCATGTTCGTCGGGCATGCGCGTGCCGGTCATGGTGAAATTCACCGCCCCCAAGGCGCTGGCGATTTCGATGTCGGCAAGAAAGAAGCCGGATGACGGTTCCCGCGATTCCAGCACCGCCTGCAACTCCCGGCGGCGATCCGGCGGAATCCCATCCAGGAAGTTGCGCGCCTTGGCGCTATCCAGGTGCAGCGGCAGGACGTCGGTGGCGCCGTCCCAGCGGATGGTGCCCGAAGCGATATCCCAATCAAAGGCGGCGCAGCCGGCGGCCTGGGTGGCCAGCAGCAGACGCAGCTGGTCTTCCAGCGTCCCAAGTTGGGCGAGGTCGTCTCGTTTCTGCAATGCGGCGTGCAACACAACCACCATCCCCGAAGGCCGGTTTCTCCGGGCCTTTGTCGGGCAAGTATGGCCGGTGCGGGCTTAAGAAAGCCCAAACCCAATAGTCCACGCTTCCTGGAACGGACCTTGCGTTTTATACTTACATGCGCGTGAACGGACCCTTTGACATAAACCTGCGGAGCGGCGTTAAGCTTTTGGCCGCGGCGCCGCGCGCGTGCGAAAAATCCAGCGCTTCCAGCACTTTGGGCCGGCAGGCGCAGGATTTCGAAACCGAAGAGCAAAAACCGGCGCCGATTCAGGTCGAATTGGTGTGCCAGGACGAGACGCCCGACTTCGATCCATTCTGGGACGGCCCCAGATTGCTCCCGGCCTTTGTCGCCCAATTGATGAGCCGGAGAGCCACGGACCGGCGCAATACCAACGTGTCGGTGGAAACCGCCTATGGCAGCGCCCGCTACCCCCGCAAGGCGCTTTTGCTGGACCGCAAGAGCTGACTGCCTCTAAGCCGCGAGTAGATTGCGCAGCACGTAAGGCAATATTCCACCGTTCTTGAAGTAAGCCACTTCGTCCGCCGTCAGGATCATCAGATAGATCGGCAGCTTGAAGGACGAGCCGTCCGGGCGATGGACGGTGGCTTCCATTTTCTGGCGCGGCTTGAGAGTGCCCGACAGGCCTGGAATGTCGACCACTTCGCGTCCCGTCAGGCCATAATCCTTGCGCGTCTTGCCCGCCTCGAAACAGAAGGGCGCCACGCCCATGCCGATCAGGTTGGAGCGGTGAATGCGCTCGAAGCTTTCGGTGATCACCGCGCGCACGCCCAAAAGCTTGGGACCCTTGGCCGCCCAGTCGCGCGAGGAGCCGGTGCCATATTCCTTGCCACCGAACACCACCGTGCCGTGACCGTCCTTTTTATAGGCCTGGGCGGCATCGAAGATGGACA
>CBHTTW010000252.1:0-4456 GCA_966096025.1 uncultured Alphaproteobacteria bacterium
TCTGCACACCCCGCGCATCGCCTGGTTCTATGACCAGACCGGCGACACCAATTTCCGGAAAGCGAAAATCCGCCTCAACATCGCCCGCGACGGCTTGACCGCCACCGGTTTGATGGGCGGCTATCGCGACTGGCGCGATCTCTATGCCGAGAACACCTTCGCCCAGGATGGCGGCCAGCAAGGCACCCGCGAACATGAGGATGCCGTTTCTCTCTATTATGCCCTGCGCCGCAATGCCGACGGCATGTTCAATGAAAAGACCAAGCGCTATGACGGCATCTCCTCGGTCTATCGCCTGCGGATGTCGGCGGCCTATGTCGTCGAGCCCAGCGAGCCGATGGATATTCCCAAGCTGATGCAGGAAGAGGAGCGCAAGGCCGCCTTCGAAGGCATCAAGCAGGCGGTGAACAAAGGTGTGGCGACTCTTGTTCCGCAGCCGGTGCCGCCCGGCACCACCGAAGGTTCTTTCCCGGCGCTGGAACATGAAATGGACGGCTTGCCGGGGCGGGACTATTTCCTCCAGACCCTGGACCGGCCGCATTATGAAGGCGAGGACGCCAGCGGATTGCCGCCCTGGCTGCGCAAGAACAAGAAGCCCGCCGATCCGCAAGCGCCGAAGCAACAGGTGCTGAACGACAAGCCGATCGTGGCGGCGCAAGCTCAGTAGAACCGCGTCAAGCGGTCATCGACAAAGGGGAAACATCATGAAAACACGCCGCCGCAATTTCCTGGGAGGCGCCGTGGGGCTGCCCGCCGCGCTCACCGCTCTGATGGGGGGTGCCGCGCCTGCTTTTGCCGCGCGGGCCAAACGCGACCTTTTGGGCGAACTGAACGTGCGGCCCTTCATCAATGCCGCCGGCACCTACACCACTCATAGCGGCTCGCTGATGCGCCCCGAAGTGATGGAGGCGATCAATTATGCCTCGCAATATTTTGTCGAGGTCGATGAGCTGCATGACGCGGTGGGCAAGAAGATCGCCGCCATGGTCAGCTCGGAAGCCGCGATGGTGACGGCGGGGGCGGCTTCGGCGCTGACCCTGGCGACGGCGGGGGTGCTGACCGGCACCGACAAGGCCAAGATCAACCAGCTTCCCGACCTCACCGGCATGAAGAATGAAGTGATCGTGCAGAAGGCGCACCGTTTCCCCTACGATCACGGCATCCGCAACACCGGCGTCAAGATGGTCGAAGTCACGACCCGGGCCGAAATGGAGCGGGCAGTGAATGAAAAGACCGCGATGATGTTCTTTTTGAACTACGCCAACAACAAGGGCGAGATCAAGGACGCCGAATTCGTCGAGATCGGCAAGAAGATGAAGGTGCCGACCTTCAACGACGCCGCCGCCGATGTGCATCCGGTGGAGAATGTCTCCAAATGGGTGAAGATGGGTTTCGACCTGGTCTGCTTCTCGGGCGGCAAGGGGCTGATGGCGCCGCAATCCTCAGGGCTCTTGCTGGGGCGCGCCGATTTGATCGCGGGGGCGCGGGCCAACAATGCGCCGTCCTCCGCCACCATCGGGCGCGGCATGAAGGTCAACAAGGAAGAGATGCTGGGCATCATGGTGGCGCTGGAATCCTTCCTGGCGCGCGATCACGCCAAGGAATGGGCGGATTGGGAACGCCGGGTCAAGGTGATCAGCGACAGCATCACATCGGTGCCGGGGGTGAAGGCGGAAATGTATCTGCCCGAAATCTTCAACCGCTGGCCGCATATTCGTGTGACTTGGGATGAGGCGGCGAGCGGCATCAAGCGCGCAGATGTGGTCAAGAAGATGCGGGCAGGGGAGCCTTCCATCCTGGTCTGGACCACACAGGACAGCCTCGATCTCGGTGTCATCACCCTCAAGCCCGGCGAGGACCGCATTGTGGCGCGGCGGCTGCGGCAGGAACTTCAGGCGAGCAAGGCTTGAGCGCGGCGGTCAAAGCCGGTGTCGCACTCGCCGCCCTGGTGGTTTGCGGCGGGGCGCTGCCATTTACGCCCGCAAGCGTTCCCATCGACAACAAGATGGTCAAGGTGGCGCTCAGCGCCGGCGTGCCTGGGGTCGTCACCAAGCCGCATGTGCACGAAACAAACCGGGTGATGATCTATTTCGATGCCGGGACCAACAAGATCACGTTTCAGAACGGCAAGGTCAGCCCCGAGACTTTCTGTGCCGGGGATGTGCAATGGAATGACGCGATGGGCACGCACGTCGCCGAGATCATCGCGGCCCAGCCCGTCAACATCGCCCATCTCGAACTGAAGAATGCGCCGGTACCGGGTGTCAAATTTCCGGCCAATGATCCGCTCAAGCTGGATCCCACCCATTACAAGCTTGAGATCGACAACAATCAGGTCCGGGTCCTCAGGCTTCGGCTGCGGCCTGGTGAAAAGACACCGTTACACGCGCAACCCTTCGAACGGCTGCTGGTGCCGCTCACTGCCGCGCGATTGAAAGTCAGCGATGCCAAGGGCGCCGCGAAAACCGTCAGCTACGCGAAGGCCGATATGCTGTGGCTGACGCCGGGCGACGAGGCGGAGGAAAATCTGGGCGATCAGCCCTACGAAGCGCTGATCGTCGAGTTCAAGAAATAGTCTCCACCGCATGGCCGAGACATCGATTGAACCGCTTACGCCAGGCTCACCTTGGCGCGTGCAGATGGCGGCGGAGCAGTTCGCGCTTTGGGGGCCGTTGACCGGGTATCCCTCACTGGCAGCCTATGAAGATTTCCTGGAACAAGCTTGTCGCAGTTCGGCGCTTCCCAGAGTCTTTGTGGCTGGCTGTGATGACATCCTTCTAGGTTCGGTCAATCTGCTGGCGCAGGAGATGACCATCCGTCCGCAATTCACCCCATGGCTTGGCCAATTGTTTGTGTCCGAGAGCCAGAGGGCCAGGGGGATCGGCACGCGTTTGGTCGGTGCTGCCATCGCCTATGCGGGGAGTTTGGGATACCGCCGGCTCTTCCTGTTCACCTCCGGGACTTTGCCGGGTTACTACCGAAACCGTGGCTGGGCGGAGGTTGAGCAGGTCGAATATCTCGGCAGGGTGCGAACGGTCATGCGTTTCGATATCGGCTCGAAATAAAGACCGGGCACGCCACCGCCCAAGAGTGTAAGCGGCGTTTACATGTCCCGACCGTCACGCAAAAGCGCGGTTGATTCTTAACGCCTTTTCATTTTGGCACATATATTGCGTCCTAAGTCCTTGAAATGCCTTTTCCGGGCAGTTGCGTCATTGGGAGAGTATCATGCGGAAGTTTTTGAGCGCCATCGGCGCGGGCATCATCGCCAGCCTGGCATTTGCCGGTACCGCCAATGCGGGTCCGGTCTTCTTGACGGGTCACGATCCTGATTTTCACACCCAGCCTGGCTTCGGCCTCGGTCACGACCTTCTGGAAACCGCGCTGAGCTATGTCACCGGCGGCACTTTCGACACCGGTACGGCCAAGTTCTTATGGGTCGAAGCCAAGCCGGCCGACCTGGGCGGAATTCCCGGCGGTCATTTGTATGGCGTCAACGGTCTTCTGACCCTGGGCCTGGTGCAAGGCGTGAATTTCGACACCGTGAACGGCGCCGGATTTGCGGGCGTCAATCTGTCGAACTATTCGGCGATTGCCGTCGCCTCGACATTTGGCGGTTTGCTGAGTTCGGCTGAGTTGCTGGCGCTGACCGGACGGTCGGCGGATATCGCGGCCTTCGTCAATGGCGGCGGCGGTCTGTTCGCCTCGGCGGAATGCTATCCCTGCGGCGCCAATCTGGCCGGAAGCACCGCCAATCTGTTCAGCTTCGTCCCCGTGAGTGTCACATCCATCGGCGCCAGCCCGCCGTTTCATGTCACCCCGTTCGGCGCGGGCCTGGGCCTCACCGATGCCGACATGAATGATCCGACCCACAATTCCTTCGGCCTGGTCGGCGGACTGAATATTGTGGATACGGACGCCGCGGGTCACGCCACCACCCTGGCCGGAAACGTGCTGATCGGCGATGGCGGTTTCATACCGGTGGAAGGGGTGCCGGAACCGGCGACCTTGGCGCTGGTCGGCGCCGGGCTTTTGGGCCTTGGCCGCATCCGCCGCCGCAAGGCGAAAGTCTAAACCCCAAGCATCCTGCGCAAGGCAAGACGGCGGCTTCGGCCGCCGTTTTTGTTTGTGCTAGGGGCGGAGTTTCCCGGCGCATCCAAAGTGCTAGTCTGGCCCCTACAGGGGATGCGATGCGCTTGCCGAAATTTCCTTCCGCCCGGACCGCCGCGATTTTCGCGGTTTTGCTGTGCTGCGCCGGGAGCGCGATGGCCGAACCCGCCAAGGTCCGCACGGCAGGGCCCTTGCAGGCGCAGCCACTGGCGGCTGCCGCGTCCACCGGATCGGTCAAGGCGGGCGCCCAAGTCGATATTCTTCAGCGCAAGGGATTTTGGGCGCGGGTGAAAAGCGGCAGCCAGGCGGGATGGCTGAAGCTCACCCGCCTGTCCTTGGGCAGCGG
>CBHTTW010000253.1:0-4418 GCA_966096025.1 uncultured Alphaproteobacteria bacterium
GCGGCATAAGCGGTGCCCGCCAGCAGCAGCGCGAAGGATAGAGCAAGAAATCTTGTCATGCGATCCTGTGATCCGGACTGAACAGCTTCAGCTTATGATGCAGCTGATGCCGCAGCAAGAACAGCGCGATCAGCGCCTGCGCGACGATCGAGGCCAGGGACAGGTACCAGAAATCCCGCAAACTCGCCCATCTCTGTCCGGACAGCCAGATCGCCGGCACGACATAAGTGAGCAGCCGGCTGGCGCTGGACAGCAGCGCCGGCCTGGTGTCACCCAGGGCCTGGAACATGCCCGAACAGCAGAAGGTCAAACCCACCGCCACGAAATTCCAGGAAGCGATGCGCAGGAATTCCGTCGCCACATCCACCACCGCCGGATCGCTGCTGAACGGCGCCACCAGAAGGTGCGGGCTGATCTGGCACAGCAAGGTCACGGCGAACATGATTACGCCGCCGATCACGGCGGCATGGCGGAAGGTGTCGCGCACCCGCTGGGCGTTGCGGGCGCCGAAATTCTGGCCCGCGATGGGACCGGTGGCGAAGGCCACCGCCATGGCGGGCAGGAACACCGCCTGCATGGTGCGCGCGCCGATGCCGTAACCGGCCTGGGCCTGGGGCCCGAAATGGCGGATCGACCAATAGCAGACGCCGGTGGTGACGAAGATCATGGCGAATTCGCCGGTGGCGGGCAGGCCGATGCCGGTGATGCGCTTCCACACCCCCCATTTGGGATGCAGCGAGGAATGCAGATGCATGTATTTCTGCGCCCGGTTGAACATCACCACAAAGCCGCCGGTGCCGAACAAAGCGGCGATAGCGCTGGCCAGTCCCGCTCCCGCAACGCCCATGGCATGGCCGGTGAGAAAGCCCATGATCAGGATGGGCGCCAGGATGGCGTTGATCAAAACCGTGCCCGATTGAATCAGCATGGGAATGCCCACCACGCCGGAGGCGCGCAAGGCCGAGCCCAAAGGCGCGTTGGCAAACATGGTCGCCAGCGCCGGCAGGTACCAGTAAAGATAAGTGCGCGCGTCGCGGGCGGTGAGTTCGTCGGACGCGACCTGGCTCACGATCCAGCCGCCCGCGCCATAACCGGCGATCAGGAACAGCACCGCCATCAACAGGCCCATCGACAAGGCCTGTTCGAACACCAGCTGGGCATCGGCCTGGTCCTTGCGCCCCACCGCATGGCTGACCAGGGACAGCGACCCGACACCGACGATCTGGGACAGCGCCATGGTGATGTACATGGCGGTGCCTGCCGCCCCGACACCCGCCACCGCCCGCGGCCCCAGCTGCGACACGAAATAAAGGTCGATCAGCATGTACAGGGTGTTCACCACCAGGCCGGCGCCGATGAACATCGCCATGCCCACCAGATGCCGCCAGATCGCGCCCTGTGTCAGATCCCGCATGCGCCCTGCCCCTCGAGGTATCGAATGAGGCGCATAACCACCCTGCGGCCCGCTCCCGTCAAGACTGGTTTTTGTGCGAAATTTGTGGCATGGTCTTTGGGTCAGTCGGGAAGCCCGGCTGTAATCCATCCCCATTCATCCGCGTGTCCTGGATCAGCGATCCAGCCCTTTGGCGTTCCAGACCTTGTAGGCTTCCGGGCGCATCACAAAAGCGATAAAGGCTTTCGCCTCCGCCGGGTCGGCAGCCTTGGACGACACCGCCAGCGAAATATCCATATGGGCCTTGAGCTCGTCCGGCAGCTTGCCCACCAGTTCGACCTCCTTGACCGGCAGTATCTCGCTGATCAATTGCAGCGCCATGTCGCCTTCGCCATTGATCAGGCCGGACACGCCATTGCCCTTGCTGCTGATCACGCCATGCACCCCGGCGAAATCGGGCCGCTGCATCATGGCATGGGCCATCTTGGCGACCATGCTGCCGCGCACCGGGTCGGGATTGGAATAGGTCACGCCCTTGGCGGTCTTCAGCGCGGCGATGAATTTGGGCAAGGTGGAAATATCGGGATGCGGCGCCCCGGCCTTGACCGCCAGGCCGATATGCACCCGGCCAAGCTCCACCGGCGCGCTGGCCATGTCGCCGGGCGCGAGCTGGCTCATCAGGCTGCTTTCCAGGAAAAACACATCGGTGGTTTCGCTTTTCACCCGGCCGGGAATTTTCAGCATCTCGCCCACCGTGAGTGTGACCTTGATACCGGTCTGTTTGGTGAAGTCCTCCACCAATTCCTTCAAGCCCGCATGTTCGACCACAGGTGGTGTCAGAATCTTCAGCTCGGCCGCCTGCACGGGCACGGCCAGAAGAAACAAAAACGCCGCAAGCGCGCGCATCATTGCTGCGGCGCCGGGGTCATAAGCGGCACGCCCTTATCGACGGTCCAGGTGTTGATCAGCTTGACCGGCTCATTGCCGAGTAGCACCGAACGGTGCACCGCACCGCGCGGCACCATGAAGCTTTCGCCCGCCCCCAGCTCGCGCGCGGGCTGGCCCTTCACTTCCAGCCGGATGCGGCCCTGGGCGACATAGCCGATCTCGCTGCCGTTATGGGTGTGGAAGGCGTTGCCGCTGCCCGGCGCGATCTCGACCGTGCCGAACAGGGTCTCCTGCGCCGGGGAAGCCGCGACATCGGCGGTCTGCAGGATGGTGCGCTTTGGCGGCGGCTGAGCCGGCGCCGCAGCAGGTTGGGCGGCGACCGTGCCCGTCATCATCGCCAACAAAAACATGCTGCGATACAGCATATGCATCTCCCTTTTTGGTGCACTATAGCGGCCACTGACTATAGCGGGCCTGGGGGCTGAGGCTATAGTGAGACACCTCCCCTCGCCCTGCCAAAAATGAACCGCAAACAACGCCGCGCAGAAAAAAGCCCTCCCGCCGACGCCCTCGCAATGCATGAGGCGGGCGTGAAGGAATTTCTTGCCGGACGGTCGGAAAAAGCGGCCAGCCTGATCGCCCAGGCCATCGCCGCCGATGGGCAGAGGCCGGATTTTCACTACAATCTGGCCATCGTGCTCAAGGCCCAAGGCAAATTGAAACAGGCGGCGGCGAGCTATCAACGCGCCATCGCCCTCAAGCCCGATTATGCCGATGCCCATAACAATCTGGGCAATGTCTTCAAGGAACTGGGCGATGCGGACAAGGCGCGCGCCAGTTTCCAGCGCGCCCTGGAGATCAGGCCCGGCAATCCCGGCACCCATTACAGCCTGGGCCTGCTTTTCAGCGAAGCCGGAAATCCAGATGAAGCCGCGCGCCATCTTCAGCTTTGCCTGGCGCAGGACCTGGAAGATTCGCGCGGCGCACGTCACTTGCTGGCGCGCATGGGGCTGGCGCTCGCCCCGCACCAGACCTCACCGGCACAAGTGCTGAAAATCTATGGTGTCCGTTCCCGCTTCTGGGATCAGGAGAGCAGCTATTTCGCGCATGACCTGGTCGCCGATGCCCTGCGCAGCCATGCGCCGCAAAGCGGTCTGGATATTCTGGACATCGGTTGTGGCACCGGTTTGGTGGGCCAGAAAGTCGGCGGCCTGGCGCGGCGGCTGGACGGGGTCGATCTGTCGCCCGCCATGCTGGAGAAAGCCCAGGCCAAGGGTATCTATGACCGGCTGGAGCAGACCGACATCACCGCGTTTCTCGCCGCCCACCGCCAAGGCTATGACGCAATCCTTGGCGCGGCGATCCTTGTCCATTTCGGCGGACTGGAAGCGGTGCTTCAGGCCGCCGCCAACGCCTTGCGCGAAAAGGGCCTGTTCATTTTCACCCTCTTCGCCGGCGAGGCCGAGGATTTCGCCGCCGCCGCCAGCGACCGGCTGGCGCAAAGCGGCTGCTATGCCCATTCCGCCGGCTATATCGAACGCCTGGCGCCGCAAAGCGGATTTTCCGTCGCGGAATTGAAACAGGTGGTTCACGAGCTCGACCAGGACGGCAATCCCGTGCCCGGACTTTTGGTTGTGCTGCGGCGCGAAACCACCTAGCGCACCGTGGGCGCGCCGTCGCAAGCATGCTATTCATACGTCATAAAATAACGGGGAACCCTCATGAAACGCCTGATGCTGACCGCCGCCTTGCTCGCTTGCACCCCGCTGGCCGCCCAGGCGCAAACCCTGGCCTCCAAAATCACCCATTACAACTTGGCCATGACCCGCAGCCTCAAGGCGGTGCATGACGGCGCCGGCACGATGAATTTCGGCGCCTTGATGAACGACAAGACCCTGTCCACCAACTTCATCTTCCTGCATCGCGGCGTGCTGCATCCGGGCGGCGGCATCGGCCAGCATTTCCACAATCACTGCGAAGAAATGTTCGTGGTGTTCGACGGCGAGGCGGAATTCACCGTCAATGGCCGCACCTCGGCGCTCAAAGGCACGGTGGGAGCGCCCAACCGCATGGGCTCCAGCCATGCCATCTACAATCCCACCGATCACGACGTGGAATGGATGAACATCAATGTGGG
>CBHTTW010000254.1:0-4392 GCA_966096025.1 uncultured Alphaproteobacteria bacterium
GCCCATTATCACCTGAAATGGATGACACCCGAAGGGCGCGTCATCTGGTTCGATGCCGATGCCCGCAATGGGCGGGTGCTGCGCTCTTCGCCCGGCCGCGACAGCTTCGACGACAATGACCGTTTCAGGGGGCCGCGATCCTATGGTCCGCGCCCCTTTGTCGACCGCTATCCGCCTTACACCGCCGATCCCTATGACGGCGGTTATGGCCGGGAGCGGGCGCGTGAACGCAACAATTACGGCCCGCCGCCCGGCTATGCTAGGCCCTATCGCGATTGGGGTGCCGGGCGGGGCGACTACCGCGGCGACTATCGTGGCAATGGCCGCGGCAATGGCCGTGGCGGCGGCCGTTGGCGTGATTAGGTCTTGAGGAAGAGGACGCATGCGCATTCTTCTGGTTGAGGACGACAAAGACCTGCAGCGTCTCTTGAAAAAGGCGCTGGCCGATGCCGGCTATGTGGTGGACTCGGCGTTGGACGGCGAGGAAGGCCATTTCCTGGGCGACACCGAACCTTATGACGCGGTGGTGCTGGATCTTGGCCTGCCCAAGATGGACGGCGTCGCCGTGCTGGAGAAATGGCGCCGCGGCGGCAAGACCATGCCGGTGTTGATTCTCACCGCGCGCGACCGCTGGAGCGACAAGGTTGCCGGTTTCGATGCCGGCGCCGACGATTATCTCGCCAAGCCTTTTTACACCGAGGAATTGCTGGCGCGCTTGCGCGCGCTGCTGCGCCGCGCCGCCGGCATCGCCACCGCTGATATCGAGATCGGCAAGCTTCGGATCGATACCCGCGCCAGCCGCGTCACCTATGACGGCAATCCGGTGAAGCTCACCAGCCAGGAATATCGGCTGCTGGCCTATCTTGCCCATCATCGCGGCAAGGTGGTGTCGCGCACCGAATTGGTGGAACATCTCTACGACCAGGACTTCGACCGCGATTCCAACACGATCGAGGTTTTTATCGGCCGCCTGCGCAAGAAACTCGACGCAGGCCTCATTCAAACGGTACGCGGGCTTGGCTATTCGCTGGAAGATCCCAAACTGGGCGGCACAACGGCTGAGGCTTGAATCCCTATCGTCCCGCCTGATCGCGGCGGCGGCGGTATGGACCCTGCTGGGGCTGGTGGTAGGCGGCGCGGTTCTGTCCGGCGCCTTTCGCATGGCGGCGCAGAACAATTTCGACGCCACGCTCCAAGCCGATATGGACGGACTGATTGCCGCCGCCGAGCCCGATCCCAATGGCGGGGTGATGCTGGCCGACCGCTTTCTCAACCCAAAATTTCACCGGGTCTATTCCGGCCTTTACTACCAGATCCGGGTGGGCAACAGCGGCGGCCAGATTTCGCGCTCGCTGTTCGACCGCGAACTCAATGTGTTCAACCAGGTGCGCAAGGGACCATTGACCTGGGGCAATGCGGCGGGGCCGGAAAATCAACAGCTGCGGGTGGTGTCGCGGCGTGTGGATTTGACGCCGGACAATAGCGGCGATGGCGATTATACCTTTCTGGTCGCCGGCGATCTGTCCGAAGTCGAACGCCAGACGCAGGATTTCAACGCCACCCTGTTCTGGTCGTTCCTGCTTTTGGGGTTGGGCCTGATCGCCGCCATTCTGGTGCAGGTGAAGGTCGGCCTGCTGCCCTTGCGCCAGGTCAGCAAAGGCCTGGCGAAAATCCGCGACGGCGAGGCGCGCCGGTTGGACGGAAATTTTCCCACCGAGATCGAACCCCTGGCCACCGAATTGAATTCGCTTATCCAGCATAGCGAGGAAGTGGTGGGCCGCGCCCGCACCCATGTTTCCAATCTGGCGCATTTCCTCAAGACACCTTTGTCGGTCCTGGCGGCCGAAGCCGAGGCGCATGAAAAAGAACCGGCCGCCGCGCCGCTGGCGGAAATGGTCAAGCGCCAGGTATTCTCGATGCGGCGCCAGGTCGATCACTATCTCGCCAGGGCCCGCGCCGCCGGCTCCCTGGATGTGCTGGGCAACCGAACGCAGATCAGCGCGGTGATGGACGATCTTTCCCGCGTCATCGCCCGCATTCACAATGTGCGC
This sequence comes from uncultured Alphaproteobacteria bacterium, assembly GCA_966096025.1. GTDB lineage: Bacteria > Pseudomonadota > Alphaproteobacteria > Micropepsales > Micropepsaceae > Rhizomicrobium. The sequence goes on from CBHTTW010000254.1 coordinate 2,052, forward strand.
GGCATCGTGATCGACGCGGAGTGCGACGGCAGTCTCTATTTCCGGGGCGAGCGCCAGGATCTGGAAGAGATGCTGGGCAATCTGATCGACAATGGCTGCAAATGGGCCAGAAGCCGGGTCCGGGTGCGGTGCGAAAAGACCGGGGGACGGCTGATTTTGACGGTCGAGGATGACGGTCCCGGCCTGTCGGCCCAGCAGCGGACCCAGGTGGGGGAGCGGGGAGAAAGATTGGACGAAAGCGTACCCGGCTCCGGCCTTGGCCTGGCCATTGTCCGGGATATTTCCAAGCTTTACGGGGGATTTTTCTCTCTGGGCGAGGGTTCCTTGGGCGGAGTCCTGGCCCGTCTGGAACTGCCCGCAATTCAATAAAAGAAACAGGGCGTTAACGATATCTCCCTAATGTTGGCAGAAGCAGCTTGGGGGGCTGCGGGTTCGTGCCTATGCCGCAAGACAAGACAGGGTTGCTCAAGGCTTTTCTCGGCAGTCTCCCAGGGACGGCGGCCGCGCGGCTTGCCATGGCGGTCGAAGTCGATCAGCTGATGGACAACCACAATCTTCCGCACAACGACATTCTCGAAGGCCTGCGCCCGATTCTGCGCCGCGAGAATTACGAGCGCACGCCCACGCCGCTGCGTTTGTTCTGCCGGCCCTTTCAGGATCTGCTGACCGCCCTGCCGCGCCGCTCCAAGCAAAAAGGTTCGATCGCGCGGGGCACCTTGGTGCCGGCCTGGAATTGGCTGTCGCAAACGCTGCTCCCGGCGGAAACCGCCGCTTACAATGCCGAATGCAGGGCGCTGGTCTTGAATCACAAGCCGGATGCGGCCTTGCTTCGCGCCCAGCAATATTGGCCCTTGGCCTCCGAGGCGTTTCAGAAGGCGACCGCGACCGAAGCCGGCCGCCAGGCGGCGCAGAAAATATTGGGCGACGCCTTTGCCGTCGAAGACATTGCCGACATGGTTCTGTTGTTGTCGGGCGGCGAGGCGATAGAGCGGCTTGTCGACTTGCTGCCGCGTCCGATCGTTTCATTCAACGAGCAACTGGTCTGGCAGGTGCGCGAAATTTACGACCAGCTTGTCCGGGACAAGCCCGATGTCGCCCCCTATGTGGCGGTCATTGTGATGAACCGCTTGAACAAGCCTTGGGAAGCTTTGCGCCTGCCTCTGCTGGTCACCCGCCACACCGACGAGACTTTGATTTCCAAGACCGATATGGGCCTGGTGGGCGAAATCCTGTTCTCCCGCATGGAGGCTTTGAAGCTTTCCATTCAGGCGACGCGGCATCCCTTGTTCGACACCAACAGGTTGATGGAAGAGGTCAAGACATTCGCCGACCTTTCCAGCCATATCGTCAAGGAAATCGAGATCAAGCGCGAAGGCGAATGGGGCAAGCGGCTTTTGGCCGAGCGTGTGATGATCGGCAAGGTGATGGAAAGTTTCATGGAGCGCGCGCCCAGGGAAGTCGGCGCCGCCCTGCCCATGTCCAAGGGCAAGGGCGCCGATTTGAGCAAACATCCCGGCGCGGAAAAACAGGAAATGGCGATGCGCTATGTGCGGCTGGTGGCCGGCAGCCGTACCTTTGCCGCCGCCGCTTCCTTTGCCGCCAAGCAGAAGACCGTCGATGACGAACTCGGCACCCTGCTCAAGCGCTTCAATGAAGATGTGCTCAAAGCCTTGAAGACCAATCCGCAAGATGCGGTTGCCAACGCCCAGTTCCTGTTTTGCGCGGATTTGACGGCGGTGCTTTTCAGCGAAGAGGAGGCGGAGCTGTTCCGCCGCCGCGGCAGAGCCGCCTTGTCGGCTGCCGCCTAATTAAATTTCAAGACGCTTTTTATTACACGAACGCACAAGGTCCCCGCGAGGGTACAGGGTTTCAAATTGATCCTGAACGGTGGATGAACGGCGCAGGCCTTGCCATGCAAAAAAGGCAAATCTTGTCTTTGACATTGAACCCCGGCAGGGGTCTCCTATCTGGACTGAGAATTGGGGCAAACAATTTTCCGTGGAGATGCTCGCAATGTTCCGTACACCGCTTATCGCCGCCTTGACGGTCGCCCTTTTGGGCGGAACCGCGATGGCGCAGCCGGCCAATGCGCCGCCCGCCAATCTGTCCAATAGCGCACGCAACGCGCCCGATCTGGACGATCAGGAGGGCTTGGGCTCTCCGCCTTCGGAAGCGCAATCGGTTTATGAGCGACGCGATGCGGACGCCCGGGCGCGTGAAGAGGCGCGGGAGCGGGATACGCGCGGTGCGGCGATGGACCGTGAAGTCTTCTGCCGCCGTGATGCCGCGGCGCGCACCGGCTACACCACGCCGGGCGAAGCGGCGCGCAGCGAGCAGACGC
>CBHTTW010000255.1:0-4355 GCA_966096025.1 uncultured Alphaproteobacteria bacterium
CCCGCGCATGCGAGATGGCGGGGCTTATAGGGGAGGACTTGCCCCTAAATCAAGGTGTTTTCAGGGGTTTTTCGCCTGCAGGGGCACGGAAAAAGGCCCAAATCAGGCCCAAAAGCAGCAAGGGGGTTATCAGACCCAGGGCCATGACCTTGGGCGGGTTGAAAATCGGGGCGGTCCAGGCCGCCAGGGGCAGCATCAGGATCAGGGGGCGGGAACTTTCGGGGAGGCTCCTGAGATAGATCAGCCCGGCCACCGCCAGCATCAACAGGTCGTAATTGGAGACATGGGGCGAGGCCAGCAGGGTGGCGCAGAGCAGGATCGCCAGCCGCGCCGGATGCCCCAGGCGGAAGGCGCGCCACACGGCGGCGATTCCCGCCAGCGCCGCCAAGCCTTGGGCCGCATTCGCCAGCCAGCGCGGCGCCCCCAGCAGCGCGACACAGGTGGAGACGCTTTCGTCCCAGCTATGGCCCCAGTCGGTGGCGTTCACCCCGGCGAGCTGCTGGGGATGCAGATAGACATCGATCCAGTCCAGCCACAGGCCGGGCCCGAACAAAGCGGCGCTGATCAGAACCAATGCGGCGATGCTTGCCGCCATGCCGATCAGCGCCCTCGCCTGCTGTTCCGCGAGCAAGGCCAGCGGCAGCAGCGGAAAAAATTGCGGCTTGAAAATCACCAGCCCCAGCAGCGCGCCCGCCACAAGCGGCCTGTTCTTCAACAGCGAGATGCCGCCCAGGATCAGCGCCGTCACCAGCACGGCATTGCTGCCGGCCAGGACATTGTTGGACGCGGCGGGCGCCAGCAACGCGCCGATCAGAAAGAAGAGATAGGATTTTCCGGGCGCGAATTTGCGCAAAGCCAGCGCAAGGGCCGCGAACTGCGCCAGCTGGCTCAGCAGCAACGACAGCGCCACCGGCAGTTTGGCCAAAGGCAGGACCAGCAGCAGAAAGACCGGCGGATAGGGAAAGAGCGGGAATGGCAGCGGCTGCGACAGCCAAGCAGCGAACTGGCTGTTGGTGGATTGTGTGATCCAGGCCTGGTCGTAGATATGCGCCAGCTCGCCGGTGAAAAAGGCGCGCGCCGCCGCCTGGAAGATCACCCAATCCGCGCCCAGGGCGTTAAAGCGCGGCCCGATCACCCCGTCATGGCCGCTGCCGGTGGCCCCGACCAGGGCCCAGCCATACAGGCCGAACAGCAGCGCGACGGCGGCGAGCGGCCAATGGCGTTTGAGAATGGGCGAATCCATGCCGCATTATGCTTCGGCGCCAGCCGGGTTACATACCCTTCCATGACCCGCAAAAGCCCCATCCGCCCCGTCATCCGCGAGCTTGAACCGTCCGGCATCAGCAAGGTGACGGCGCTGGGCCTGGGCAATCCCGATATCCTGCCCTTGTGGTTCGGCGAGACCGACCTGGTGACGCCGCCCTTCATCGCCCGCGCCGCCATCCAGGCGCTGGAGGATGGCCGCACCTTTTACACCAACGCCCGCGGCATCCAGCCCTTGCGCGAGGCGATCCGCGATTTCCACAAACGCACCATCGGCGCCGACATCGCGCTGGAACGCATCACCGTGCCCGGCGCCGCCATGCTGGCGGTGGTGAGCGCGCTGCAGATGTGCTGTGAGGGCGGCGACAATGTGGTGATCGTCTCGCCGATCTGGCCCAATATTTTCCAGGCCACCAAGGTGGTCGGCGCAGAACCGCGATTGGTGCGGCTGGAGGAAGACTGGCAGGGGGGCCGCTGGCGTCTCGATCTCGACCGGCTGTTCGATGCCTGCGACGCACGCACCAAGGCGATGTTCCTGGCCTCGCCCGGCAATCCCACCGGCTGGATGCTGACGGCGAATGAGCAAAAACAGATTCTGGATTTCTGCCGCACGCGCGGCATCGCCATCCTGGCCGATGAAGTCTACGGCACCCTGATCTATGACGGCGCGGCGCACGCGCCGTCCTTTCTTTCCATCGCCGATGACGAAGATGCGGTGTTCGCGATCAATTCCTTCTCAAAGCCCTGGGCGATGACCGGCTGGCGCATCGGCTGGCTGACCCATCCCAAAAGCGTCGAAGGCGCCGCCGCCGCCATGGCCCAGTGCAACAACACGGGCTCGACGCATTTCGCCCAATATGGCGCGCTGGCCGCCTTGTCGGCGGAGGGCGATGCGTTCCGCGCCACTTTGCTGAACCGTTGCCGGCAAGGTCGCGACGTGGTGCAGGCCTGGATTGAACGCCAGAACCGGGTGCGCTGGTTCAAGCCCGACGGGGCGTTCTACGGCTTCCTGCATGTCGATGGCTTGAAAGACAGCCTCGGCTTCTGCCAGCGCATGGTGAAGGACGACAAGGTCGGGGTGTCGCCCGGCTGGGCCTTCAGCCTGGGTGACGCGCGCGACGATTCCTATCTGCGCATCTGCTTTGCCCAAGACACCGCGCGGCTGGAACAAGCCCTTGAGCGCCTGGAAGGCGCGATCCGCAAACTCTGACGCACTTCAGGTTGTGAGATTTTCATCGACAAACAATTCCGCAAACTGCTGGGCAGACAGCGCCGGGACATTCTTGGCCTGGGCGATTTGGAGATTCTGGGCCCACAAATCCCGGATCTGCCCTGGCATATCCTTGGGCATGCGAACCGCCGCCTCGATCGCGCCATCCCATGTGCCATCGCCGCCATAGATGGTTTGCAGCTTGGGCGCCAGTTTGGTCATGGTTTCCTCTTCCAGCGCGGGCAATTCACCCAGCGCCTTCAGGACATAAAGCTCCAGCAGTCTCAGCAGCGGCTTGCCGTCGTAACGATCGTTCATACCGCCTCCACAGAAACAATCCCAGGCAGCGCCGCCACACGGTTGCGCAAAGTGGCATTCACCGCGATGCGCTTCTTAAGCTCAATCTCCACTTCCTCGCCCGATCCGCCCGGCACCACGATATTCACCAGGCCTTTTCCGGCTTGCGACAGTTCGGCATAGAGCGCGCCGAGTGAAGCGGTATCCGACAGCCGCACCACCATCCCCTCACCGGCTTGCGCGGCGGCGGCATCCAGATCGATGATCGAGGCGGCGCGCAGCTTCAGCTCGTCGCCGTCCCATTCCGCCGATGCCGTGATCAGCAGCGACTTGCCCGCTTCCAGCAAGGGCCGGCTTGCCGCCAGCACTTCGGGGAACAGCATCACTTCGAACATGCCGGTGGGATCGGAGAAGGAGACAAAGGCATACATCTGCTCGCTGCGGCCGCGCCGCTCGCTTTTCTTGATCAGGGTGCCGGCGATCTTGGCCTTGAAGCCGCTGCGGCGGCGATCCTCCAGCAGCGCCGAATAGGTCGCCGCCCCCAGCCGTTTCAGCGCCGGGCCGTAAGAGTCCAGCGGATGACCGGAGAGATAAAAACCCATGGCGGAAAACTCCTCGCCAAGCCGCTCATGCACCGGCCAGTCGGGCATGGCAGACAGACGAATGTCCTCGGCAGCTCCGCCATCTCCGCCAAACATCGAGACCTGCCCGCTTTCGCGTTCGCGCTGGGCTGCCTGCGCCCCGCCCAGGATGCGGTCGGAATTTTCCACCACCTGGCGGCGGTTGGGATTGAGACTGTCGAAGGCGCCTGCCCGCGCCAAGTTTTCAAAAGCGCGCTTGTTGACCAGGCGCGGATCGACCCGCCGGGCGAAATCCGACAGGGATTTGAACTTGCCGCCGGTCTGGCGGATTTCCACCACATGATCCATCGCCTGGCGGCCGACGCCCTTCACCGCCGCCAGGGCATAGAACACGGTATTGGCCTGCGCATCGCAGCTGAACACCGCCTCGCTGCGGTTGATGTCGGGCGGCGAAACCTTCACCCCCAGCCGCTGCGCCTCCTGGCGGAAGATATTGAGACGGTCGGTATTGCCGATATCCAGGGTCATCGACGCGGCGAGGAATTCGACGGGATAATTGGTCTTCAGATAGGCGGTCTGATAGGCGACCTGGGCATAGGCCGCGGCATGGCCCTTGTTGAAGCCGTAACCGGCGAATTTTTCCGCCTGTTCGAAGATGGTTTCCGCCACCTGCTTGGCGATGCCGCGCTCGGCGGCGCCCTTCATGAATTTTTCCCGCTGCGGGATCATTTCCGCCGGAATCTTCTTGCCCATGGCGCGGCGCAGGATGTCGGCTTCGCCCATGGTGTAACCGGCCAGTTCGCGGGCGATGCGCATGACATCGTCCTGATAGGTCATCACGCCATAGGATTCTTTCAGGATCGGCTCCATGGTGGGATGGAGATATTCCACCGGCTCCTTGCCGTTCTTGCGCGCGATATAGGTGGGAATGGAATCCATCGGACCCGGCCGGTACAGCGCCACCAGCGCCACCAGGTCGTTGATGTGGTTGGGCTTCATCTTGC
>CBHTTW010000256.1:0-4327 GCA_966096025.1 uncultured Alphaproteobacteria bacterium
ATCGATTGGGCGGCTTGCGCCCTGGACGATCCGCGGCTGCTGACCCCGTCGCTTTGGTGATTACCGCAACAAGCCGGCGACATGCCGGGCAATCGCCAGCGAGGCGGTCAGGCCCGGAGATTCAATGCCGAACAGATTGACCAGGCCGGGCAGGCCATGAACCTCTTGCCCGTCGATACGGAAGTCGGCATTGGGCTCGCCGGGTCCCGACAATTTGGGCCGCACGCCGGAATAATCCGGCGACAGCATCTCTTCCTTGACCCCCGGCCAATAGGAGGCGATGACGGGCGCAAACCGGGCGGCGATGTCAGGCGAGACGGTATAGTCGATATCCGCCGGGTCTTTGCTGTCCAGCCATTCGACATTGGGGCCAAAGCGTGCCCGCCCGCCCATATCCAAGGTGACATGCACGCCAAGCCCGCCCGGTTCCGGGATCGGATAGACCAGGTGCCGGAATGGGCTTTTGATCGACAGGCCGGCATAATTGCCCTTGGCCAGGAAAAGCGGTGGGATGTTTTTCAATCCTTCGATGCGCGCCGCCACCGGCCCCGCCCACAGGCCCGCCGCATTGACCACCAGCCGTGCCCGCAAGACAATTTCTTCGGCGCCGCTGGTAATCGAAAGCGACCATTCATCGCCGTCGCGGCGAATTGCATTCACCGCGGCGCCGCGCACCAGTGTCATGTCGCCCAGCAGGGCCAGCATATATTGATGACTGTCGATGATTCCCGTGGAAGGCGAGAACAGGCCTTCCTCCGCCCGGACATCCGGCTCCAGCGCCGCGATTTCTTTCCTTGCCAGGGGCTTCAGATCGTCCACGCCATTGTCCGCCGCCGCCTTGGCAAGCGAGGCGAGCTGGGCCTGTTGCCCGGCCTGGCCCAGGATCAGCTTGCCCAGGCGTTTGTGCGGCACGCCATGAGCGTCACAAAATTGATAAAGCAGGCCCTTGCCCTCCACACACAGGCGCGCCTTCAGGGAGCCTTTCGGATAATAGATGCCGGCATGAATCACCTCGCTGTTGCGGGCGCTGGTCTCCATCCCGAAATGATCGTTCTTTTCCAGGATGATTGTGTCGATCCCGGCAAGACCAAGCTGCCGCGCCACCGCCAGTCCCACGGCTCCGGCGCCGATCACCACGGCTTCGGCTTCAAAACTCTCCATGGCCGCTTCTTGCCGCGAAAACCGGAGCGCGGCAACCCGGGTTGCCTGAATCGGACTTTTATGACGCTATGCGCCCATGTTCTTTGTGCTGTCGAAATTGTTCTGGATACTGGCCCAGCCCAGCCACTGGCTGGGCTTTCTGGTGCTGGCGACCGTGATCGCGCTGGTGCTGCGCTGGAACAGGGCGGCGCGGTTCTGTGCGGTCGCGGCGGCGCTGGTGCTTGTCGCGGCGGCCTTCCTTGCCGTGCCCCTGGTGCGCAACTGGGAAGACCGCTATCCGCGTCCGCCCCTGCCGCCCCATGTCGACGGAATCCTGGTGCTGGGATCGGGCTTCGACACGGCCTTGTTTCGCGCCCGCGGGGCGCCGGCATCCAATGAAGGCATTTGGCGGCTGGAGGCGGGATTTGCCGTGGCGCGCCGTTATCCCGGGGCGCGGCTGGTCTTTAGCGGCGGCTCGGGCGCACTGGGCGGCGCGCCTTTCTCGGAAGCGGAGACGGCGCGCATCATCCTGAATGAAATGGGCCAGGACCCCAAACAGCTGATCCTGGAAGACCGTTCGCGCAACACCTACGAAAATATCCTGTTCTCCAAAGCCATCGTGAAACCGAAACCGGGAGAGGTCTGGTTGCTGGCGACCGCGGCGATGCATATGCCGCGCGCCATGGCGATCGCGCGCAAGCTGGATTGGCCGATGACGCCATGGCCCAGCGACTATCTGACGGCGCCCAGCGGCGGCGGCGATCTTCTCAGCGTCACCGGAAACCTGTCTTATATCGACTATGTCGTGCATGAATGGATCGGCATGCTGGCTTACAAGTTGAGCGGAAAAGCAGCCTGAATCGCCGCATCACCCAGTGCGAAGGTATCGCACCGCTTCATCGCGCCCGAACAAATACAGCAGAACCCGCAGGGCTTCGCCGCGCGGCGATTTGAGATCGGGATCGCGATTGAGGATGAGGCGCGCATCGTCATGCGCCACGGCCAGCAGGTCGGCATGGGCGGCGGGATCGGCGAGGCGGAAATCCTGGAGCCCGCTTTGCCGCTTGCCCAGCACATCGCCGGGACCGCGCAGCCGCAAATCCTCCTCGGCGATGACAAAACCGTCATCGGTTTCGCGCATGGTCTTGAGCCGCGCCTTGGCGGTTTCGCCCATGGGCTCATGCCAAACCAATATGCAGCTGGACTTGCCGCTGCCGCGTCCCACCCGGCCGCGCAACTGATGCAACTGGGCCAGGCCGAAACGTTCGGCATGCTCGACCACCATGATGGTGGCTTCCGGGACATCGACCCCCACTTCAATGACGGTGGTGGCGACCAGCAATTGGGTCTCGCCGGCCTTGAAGGCGAGCATGGCCGCGTCGCGTTCGGCGGCTTTCATCTTGCCGTGCATCAGGCCGACATTGAGGCCCAGGGCCTGGCGCAGCATCACCGCCCGGTCTTCCGCCGCGGCAAGGTCGATTTTCTCGGATTCCTCCACCAAGGGGCAGACCCAATAAGCCCGCTGTCCGCGATCCAGCGCGGTGCGCAGATGGCTGATCAGCTCGTCCAGCCGGTCCGCGCTCATCACCCGTGTTTCCACCGGCTTGCGGCCGGGGGGGCGGCCGGTGATCTTGGAAACATCCATGTCGCCATAGGCGGTGAGCGCCAGGGTGCGGGGGATGGGGGTCGCGGTCATCACCAGCACATCGGCGGGTTTGCCTTTGCTCTGAAGCTGCATGCGCTGATGCACGCCGAAACGATGCTGCTCGTCCACCACGGCAAGGCCAAGGTCCTTGAAGGTCACATCTTCCGAAAACAAGGCATGGGTGCCGATCAATATGTCGATTTCGCCCGCCGCCAGCCTGGCCAGGGTGGCATCGCGCCCGGCGCCTTTCTCGCGCCCCGTCAGGCAGGCAAGCCGCACACCGGCGGCGCGGGCATAAGGCTCCAGCGACGCCAAATGTTGGCGCACCAGAAGTTCGGTCGGCGCCATCAGCGCCGCCTGCAATCCGGCTTCCACCGCGCCCAGCATGGCCAGCAGCGCCACCACGGTCTTGCCCGATCCGACATCGCCTTGCAGCAGCCGCAGCATGCGCTTGTCGCTCTTCATGTCCTGTTCGATTTCGGCCAGGACGGCCAATTGCGGATCGGTGAGAGCAAAGGGCAGGGCGGCTATCGCCCGGGCCTTCAACTTGCCGGTGCCTGAGATCGCGCGCCCTTTTGCGCCGCGCAGATTGGCGCGGATCAGGAGCAGCGCCAGTTGATTGGCCAACAGTTCGTCATAAGCCAGCCTCTGGCGCGCCGGGGTGCTTGGCTCCAGATCGCTGTCATGGGCGGGACCATGGGCGATTTCCATCGCCGCGCCGAAATTTTCCCATTTGCGTTGCTTCACAAAGGCCGGGTCCTGCCATTCCGGCATGACGGGAAGTTTTTCCAGCGCGCCGCGCACCGCCTTGGCCATGGGGCGGGCGGTCAGGCCTTCGGTCAAGCCATAGACCGGCTCGTGCAAGGGAAAGCCCGCAGCGTCCTGCGGTGCCACCACATAGTCGGGATGCGCCATCTGCAGCCGGTCCTTGAAGCGCTCGATTCGCCCCGACAGGATGCGCCGCGCGCCCACCGGCAAAAGGCCGGTCAAATAATCGGCATGGGCGCGGAAGAAGACCAATTCCATCAGTGAACTCTCGTCCGACACCATCACCTTATAGGGCTGCGCCTTGACCCGGTTCGGCTTGTGCTCCAGCACCGTGACCTCGACCGTGGCGATGCGCCCCGGCTCGGCTGTTGCCAGTTTTGGGCGATAGCTGCGGTCCACCACCCCGACCGGCAGGTCGAACACCAGATCCACCAGCCGGGGACCGGCGACCTTGGCGATCAGTTTTTCCAGCTTGGGACCCACCCCCGACAGGGTGCGGATCTCGGCAAAGAGGGGAAAAAGAATCGCGGGGCGCATCGCTTCGCGATGCTATTTTATGTTCCACCCTCTGTCACAGCTCGGGTTTGCTCCGCAAACACCTCGCTGCGACACCTCCCCCCGTCATGCGCTGACGCGCGCCGGGGGGAGAAGGTCTGTGTATTCCTGTTGTCCTCAACGCAAGGGGTGGCTATATCCGCGCCATGACCGACTTGGAACAAGGTGGCTCTTCGGAGAACCGCCGGAAACGGCTATTGTTTCGCGCCCAAAGACGCG
>CBHTTW010000257.1:0-4313 GCA_966096025.1 uncultured Alphaproteobacteria bacterium
CCATGAAAAAAGCCCGATAGTGAGCGGCAGCCGGCACGGCCGGTCAAATCGATCAAGGGGATCGATTTGAGCTGCGAACGCCGCGAGCCTTTGGCGAGCGGCGGGCGGAAACGGCTCAAAACCTGGATTTTTGACCGGAATTGTTACGCCAGGACACATTGCGCCCCGCCCGCGCGCGGGCTAATTAACACGCCCCGTCAAAGGCTTCCGGCCCCAAAGGGTCAAATAAGGGAACGTGCCCGGTGAGTGATATTTTCCGCGAAGTCGAGGAAGACGTTCGGCGCGACCGGCTTGAGAAGCTTTGGAAGGCTTACGGCACCTATGGCATCGCGGCCCTGGTGCTTTTGTTCGCCGGTATCGGCGGCTGGCAGTTCTGGCAGCGCCATGAATTGCAGGAGCGCCAGAAATTTGCCGACTCCTTTATTGCCGCCCAGCGCGTCACCAATCCCCAGACCGCCGCCAGCACCTTCGCCGATCTGGCGCGCACCGCGCCCAAGGGCTATGGCCTGCTGACGCGCCTGTCGCAGGCGAACGCCATGTTTGTATCGGGCCAGCGCCCCGGCGCGATCGATCTCTACAAGCAGATCGCCAAGGACGATAGCGGCCCCGTCGGCGCGGTGGCGCGCCTGCGCGCCGGCTGGATACTGGTCGAGACCGCGCCGCGCGCCGAAATCACCGAATTGCTCAAGCCGCTGGACCAGCCCGGCAATGCCTGGCGCTCCAATGCCCGCGAAATCCTGGCCTATGCCGATTATCGCGCCATGGACGTCAAGGCGGCGCAGGCGAAATACAATGAACTGTCGCTGGCGCCCGAGAGCACGGAAGGCTTGCGCGCCCGCGCCAAAGCCATGGCCGACTTCCTCAAGAATGGCGGCGCCAAGGCTTACGGCACCGTGCCGCCGGATGTGGTGCCCGTTCCGCCCGCCGCGCCGGCGCCGGCGAAATAAATGAGATCTCGCACCGTCCGTTTTTGCCTGGTGCTGGCCGCGGCTTCGTTGCTGCTGGGCGGTTGCTCGGTTTTTGACGAGGTCGGCAGCTGGTTCGCCACCAACGGCAAGAAATCCAATTTGCGCGGCGTGCGCATTCCGGTGATGTCACTGGACTCCGAGCTGAAACCCGACACCGCCTTGGCCGAAACCCCGATCCTGCTGCCGCCGCCTTACCGCAATCCGGAATGGCCGCAGCCCGGCGGTTATGCCTCCAACGCCATGTATCACCTGGCGGCACCCGGCCGCTTGCGCGAAGTGTGGAGCGAGAGCGCCGGCAAGGGCAACGATATCGATTCCCACCTGACCTCCTCGCCGGTGGTGGCGGGCGGACTGGTTTATGTCCTGGATTCCGAGGCGCATGTTTTCGCCTTTCGTGCGGAGAACGGCCGCAAAGTCTGGGACAAAAGCCTGGCGCCCAGAAACGGCACCGACTGGCCGACCTTTTGGGGCCTGCTGGGCAAGGCCAACACCATCAAGCCGCCCCAGGGCATGGGCGGCGGCGTCGCTTTCAACAATGGCAGGATTTACGTCACCTCCGGCTTCGGCGTTGTCTATTGCCTGGATGCCAGGACGGGGCGCGAAGTGTGGCGCAAGGATCTGGCCATGCCCATCATCAACGCCCCGGTGGTGAATGGCGGACGGGTTTTCGTCTCCACCCATGACAATCATTTCTACGCCCTGGCCGAAGCCGACGGGCGCAGCCTGTGGGACCATCAGGGCATTTCGGAATCGCAGGGCATGCTGGCTTCCACCAGCGCGGCGGTCTCGGGCGAAACCGTGATCGCGCCCTACACATCGGGCGAGATTTTCGCGCTGCGGGCGCAGAACGGCCAGGTCGGCTGGACCGATGTCTTGTCGCGCACCGGCCATGTCACGGCGCTGTCCCAGCTGGACGACATTGCCGGACGCCCGGTGATCGACCGCGGCGTGGTCTATGCCGTCAGCCAGTCGGGCTTGATGGCGGCCTTCAGCGTCAATACCGGCGAACGACTGTGGTCGCGCGACATCGGCGGCATTCAAACGCCCTGGGCGGCGGGCGATTTTGTCTATGTGGTGGACAACAATGCCCGGGTCATCTGCCTGACCCGCAAGGAAGGCAAGGTCCGCTGGATTCACCAGATGCCGCAATATGAGGATCTGGAGAACAAGAAGGATCCCATCATCTGGGCGGGGCCGGTGCTGGTATCCGACAAGCTGGTGGTGGTCTCTTCCAACGGCTATGCCCAGGCGCTGTCGCCCTATGACGGTAAGCTGACTGGCCGGGTGGAAATTCCCGACGGCACCACCATCGCGCCGGTGGTGGCCAACGGCATTATGTATCTCTACACCTCCGACGCCGAACTCGTTGCCCTGCGGTGATGCCAGATGCCGCTGAAACTAGCGATCGTGGGCCGGCCGAACGTCGGTAAGTCCAGACTCTTCAACCGGCTTGCCGGACGCACCGCCGCCATCGTTCACGACACGCCCGGCGTGACCCGCGACCGTCAGGCGGTGGACGCGGAATATGAAGGGCTGGCGCTGCGGCTGATCGATACCGCCGGCTTTGAAGACGCCGCCGCCGGCAGCATCTCCCATCGCATGACCCAGCAGACCTTGACCGCGATCGAGGAAGCCGAAGCCCTGCTGTTCCTGATCGATGCCCGCGCCGGGGTGACGGCGGGCGATCAGATCATCGCCCAGGCTTTGCGCAAGAGCGGCAAGCCGGTGATCCTGGCGGCCAACAAATGCGAGGGAAGGATCGAACCGCCCGCCGAGGCTTACGGCCTGGGCTTTGGCGAAGCCATCGCCATTTCCGCCGAACACAATCTGGGCATGGAAGGCATCATAGCGGCATTGGAACCCTTGGCCGGTCCCGGCCCATCGATGGAGGACGGCGAGGAAGAGGAGGACTTCGAGGACGTCGAATTCAGCGAAGATGACGAGCCGGAAGAGGACATCACCGTCCATTATCTGGACCGTCCGCTGCGCCTGGCGCTGGTGGGGCGGCCCAATGTCGGCAAATCCTCCTTGTTCAACCAGTTGCTGGGCGAGGAACGTTCCTTGGTGGGGCCGGAAGCCGGGCTGACCCGCGACGCCATCACCGCGCCCTGGAAGGCGGGGATGCGCGATGTCTTGCTGCACGACACGGCGGGCCTGCGCAAGAAAGCGCGGGTGGCGGGCGAGACTTTGGAGGAAATGTCGGTGGCCTCGACCCTGGAAGCCATTCGCTTCGCCGATTGCGTGGTGGTGATGATCGACGCCAATGCGCCGTTCGAAAAACAGGACCTCACCATTGCCGACCTGATCGCGCGCGAGGGCCGCGCCATCGTTTTTGCCATCAACAAATGGGATCTGCTGGAAAACAAGGCCGGCGCGATTTCGCGGATGCGCGAGAAGCTCGACCGGTTGCTGCCGCAAGTGGCGGGCGCCCCCCTGATCGCCACCTCGGCGCGCACCGGCGAAGGCTTGGAGCGGCTGGAAGCGGCCATCGCCGAGGCCGACACCGCCTGGAACACCCGCGTTTCCACCGCCACCCTGAACCGCTTTTTGAAGGAGGCGCTGCAGCGCCATGCCACCCCGGCAATCAGCGGCCGGCGGGTGCGCATCCGCTACATGACCCAGCGCAAGGCGCGGCCGCCAAGCTTCACCTTGTTCGGCAATCAGCTGGACGCGCTGCCGGAAGCCTATTTGCGCTATTTGTCGAACGGCCTGCGCGAGAATTTTGAACTCAAAGGCACACCGCTGCGCTTTAGCGTGCGCAACAGCAAGAATCCGTATGCGGGGAAAAAATAAAATCCTCATGCTGAGCCTTGTCGAAGCATGAGGCCTGCTCACCCTTCGACAGGCTCAGGGTGAGGATTGCTACTGAAAATTCACCACTGTCTCAGTGTGTTCGTAACCCGGCGACAGCATCTCGATGATCTTGGGCGTCATGGCCTCGGGCACCGGCAAGGTCGAAGGGTCCTCGCCCGGCATCGCCTTCTTGCGCATCGCGGTGCGGATCGGGCCGGGATTGATCAAATTGACCTTGATGTTGGTGGTCTGGCATTCCACCGCATAGGTCAGGGCCAGGCTCTCCAGCGCCGCCTTGCTCACGGCATAAGCGCCCCAATAGGGATTGTGTTTCCTGGCCGCGCCGCTGGTGACGAACAGCACCCGGCCCGCATCGGACAGCCGCAACAAGGGATCGAGCGAACGGATCAGTCGCCAGTTGGCGGTGACATTGACCTCCATCACTTCCTGGAAGGTCTTGGGTTCCATATGGGCCAGCGGGGTCAGCTGCCCCAGCACCCCGGCATTGCCCAGGAAAGCGTCCAGCTTGCCCCAGCGCTGATAGATCGAGGC
>CBHTTW010000258.1:0-4312 GCA_966096025.1 uncultured Alphaproteobacteria bacterium
AAAAGGCGCGGGCATCGCTTTCCTCGTCGAAATAGCCGCCCTTCCAGCCCCAATAAGCCCAAGTGCCGGCCAGCCGGTCGAAAACCTGTTTGGCCGAGGTTTCGCCGGTGGTTTCCTTGGAGCCGTCCTTGGCCTGTTTGCGCCAGAGAAATTCCGGCACGCCTTCTTCCGGCACCGGCTTGAGATTCCTGGGAACGCCTGCTTTGCGGAAATATTTTTGGGCCAGCACATCGCAGGCCACCTGGCTCCAATCCTGCGGCACCTCGATATCGTCTTGGGCGAAGACAATGGAGCCGTCGGGATTGCGGATTTCGCTGGCGGCGTTTTTGAAGGCGATGTCCTGATAGGGCGAATGGCCTTCGACGGTGAAATGGCGGCGAATCTGCATGACGGCACCCCAAAATGTTGGACTTAAGTTCCCTGCGGCCCCAGCCCCTCAGGCGCCGCCATTTGGGGACAGAGGACCGCCCGCAAAGATCTCCTTCTGTCGGGAAGGGGCTTTGCGGCGGGGGTTCGACGTCGCCAGATGTGGTGGTCACGAGAGGTGACTGGCCCAAAGTATGGACACGGGGGGAAGGGCGGCGCAAGCGAATAGTGGTTACTAAGACCTTAATCCACCATATGTAGACGGCGGGGCGGGGCCAAAAAGCCGGGAGTCAAGCGGGCCCCGGGTTAAGGCTCCGAAATATTTTTCGCACCCATTTCATCACAGCGTCATCCTGGGCTTGGGACGCTTTGGGGATAAGTCAAAAAACTGAGTCTTTACAGGGCTTGCGGGGCTGGCCTGTGCTGCCGGCGGTGCTGGAAACCTTGGCGAAAATGGCACGCTGCCCCTATAGTTCGCCCGAATCTTCTTGTGCGTGTGGGCATGCTTTTCGCGTGGTGGAAATCGCAGACGCTTGGGACTTGGCTTCATACCAAGCTGTCCGGTTCGCCGGTCGGGACCGATGATTTCGGCAACCGCTACTATCAGAACAAGGACGGGTCGCGGCGCTGGGTGATCTATAACGGCACCGTCGAGGCCAGCCGGGTGCCGCCGGATTGGCATGGCTGGCTGCACCACACCTATGCCGAGCCCCCGACCCGCGCGCCGCTCAAGACGCGCAGCTATGAGCAGCCGCATCAGCCCAATCTCACCGGCACCGATGGCGCCTATCGTCCCAGCGGCAGCCTGCAAAAGGGCGGTGTGCGTCCCTCCGCCACCGGCGACTATCAGGCTTGGAAGCCGGACTGATGAGCAGCCCTCTTGAGTAGTCAGGCAATGCCTCGGTCCAATGCCACCGAAAGTCTGGTCGGCGCGGCGGTCGTCGCCGTTGCCTTGATTGTTGCCGCCCTGGCCTATTACCGCACCGGATCGGGCGGGCCTTCCGGCTATGAGGTCAATGCCCGTCTCGCCAAGGTCGATGGTTTGGCGGTGGGCACCGAAGTGAGACTGGCAGGCATCAAGGTCGGTTCGGTCTCGGGTCTGGTGCTGGACCCCAAAACCTATCTGGTCACCGTCCAGATGGACATCCGCAACGACGTCAAGCTGCCGGTGGATTCCTCCATCCTGGTGACCCAGGCCGGCTTTCTGGGCGGTCAATATCTTTCCATCACCCCCGGCGGCGAGGAAGCCAATATGGCGGCCGGCGCTTACTTCGAGAGCGCCCAAGGCTCCATCGATTTGATGAATCTGGTGGGCCGTTTCGCCACCGGCGCCAGCACCACCAATCAACCGCCGCCGCGCAAGGCGCCCGATCCGGGTAATGGCCCGTGAAAATCCTGGCGCCCATCCTGTTGCTGATGGGGACCGCGGCCGCGCTGGCCCAACCTGTCAGTCCGCCTCCGCGCGTTCTTCCCAATTTGCCCGCCGGGGTGCCGCAGCCGGCTGCAGCGGCCGACACTCCGACGCCGCCGCCCGCCCTGCAAGGCGGCACGGTGCTGACCATGCGCGGGCTGGACAAGATCACCGGCCGCCCCACCAGCATCACGGCGCAGATCGCCAAGCCGATCAAGTTCGCCACCCTGACCATTACCGCGCGCTTCTGTTATTCCACGCCGCAAAGCGAAACGCCTGAGACCGCCGCCTTTGTGCAGATCGAGGATCACCGCCCCGACCAGGCGGCGCGGCGGATTTTTTCCGGCTGGATGTATGCTTCCAGTCCCGGCCTGAACGGGGTCGAGCATCCGCTCTATGACGTGTGGGTGATCAGTTGCAACAATGCGCCGGCGCCGGTGGTGGCGGCCAATACCTCAACCGCGCCGGTGAAGGTGAAAGCGCCGGACTCTTCTGACAAGGAACAGATTCAGGCGCTGCCTGAGGGTGCTGGGCAGTAGGTGCGGCTCTTTTGCGTCCTGAGTTCGTCGCGCCATCGCTCATGTACGTCTTGTACACTTCGCTCGGCGCTCCTTCTCAGTCCGCAAAATAGCTCGCGCCTGATTTCTTCTTTAGAAGAAGGGCCAGAGCGCTTCGCGATTTAGCGCGTCTTGCAGTTTCAGCAAATAACGTTCGCGCGGGATTTCGATGGCACCGAACCGCGCCAGATGCGCGGTGATGAACTGGGTGTCGAGCAAAGTGAAGCCGCCGCGCTTGAGGCCCTCCACCAGATGCACCAGTGCCACCTTGCTGGCGTCGCGCTTGCGCGAAAACATGCTTTCGCCGAAAAAAGCCGCGCCCAGCCGCACGCCGTAAAGCCCACCGACCAGTGTGTTGTCCTGCCAGCATTCGATGGAATGGGCATGGCCGCCGGCATGCAGCGCGGTGTAGAGGCGCAGGATCTCCTTGTTGATCCAGCTTTCGGGGCGGCCCGGCACGGGCGCGGCGCAAGCCATCATCACTTCGACAAAGGCGCGGTCGGCGGTGACGGTGAAGGGGGCGGCGCGCACGGTGCGGGCCAGCCGCCGCGGCACATGAAAGCCGTCCAACGGGATAATGCCGCGTTTCTCCGGCGACACCCAATAGAGCAGGGGATCGTCCCGCCGCTCGGCCATGGGAAACAGTCCCTCGGCATAAGCGCGCAGCAGGATTTCGGGTGTCAGCCGGTTCGTGCCATGCATGGCAAAAGAATAGCGCGCCGAAGACGATCTGTCTCCGGCGCGCTTTGCTTGGTTACCCCCATCCATCACAGCTCAGGTCGCCTATGGCGCCCCTTCGCTGTGCCGTTCGCGAGGCTTGGCCGCCTCGCTCACTCCCCCTTCCTGGCGCTTTGCGCCGAAGGGGGAAGGAAGCTGGTGGATGTGCTGGTCGGGCCGCGGTATGCGGCCCTAGAGATGACTATTTCTTGTTCAGCGAGAAGGCGCCGGGGCCTGCCGCGGCCAGATACAGGAAGATGAAGCAGAACAGGATGGCGGCATCGCCGCGATTGGCCACCGGGAAGAGGCCCATCTGGGCATGCACCAGGAAATAGGCAAAGGCCATGGTGCCGGAGGCGACAAAGGCGGCGCAGCGGCTGTAAAAGCCCAGCGCGATCAATAGACCGGCCACGATTTCGATAACACCCGCCGCGCCGGGCAAGGAGGTGATGGCGGGATGCATGTCGCCCGGCGGGAAATTCAGATGCTTGGTGGTGCCGTGTTCCAGGAACAGGAGACCCGCCATGATGCGGGTAATGCCAAGGATTTGTGCTGAATACTTATTCAGAAAGTCCATTCAGTCCTCCCAGCGTGTTGTTGTTGTGAAGGGACCTTAGCCGAGAAGATGAAACTTCGCTAATGGAAGGCTTAGTGGCCGTCGCCTCGCGGCCGAGCGCCAGCGTAGCAGGCCGTGAGGCGACGATGAGGCGCTGAACTAGTGCCCCAAGCTGGCCAAATACTTCTCCAACCAATGGATCGAATAGTCGCCGTTGATGATGTCGGGCTCGCGCACCAGCTTCTGGAACAGGGGGATGGTGGTCTCGATGCCGTCCACCACCAGCTCGTCCAGCGCCCTGCGCAGCCGCAGCAAACATTCATTGCGGTTCCTGGCATGCACCACCAGCTTGCCCGCCAGACTGTCGTAGAAGGGCGGGATGCGGTAGCCGGAATAGATCGCCGAGTCGAAGCGCACGCCAAGCCCGCCGGGGGTGTGGAACTGGGTGATGGCGCCGGGCGAGGGGCGAAAGGTGAAAGGATGTTCCGCATTGATGCGGCATTCGATGGCATGGCCCTCGAACACAATGTCCTTCTGGGTGAAGGTCAGCGGTGCACCGGTGGCGATGCGGATCTGCTCGCGCACAATGTCGATGCCGGTGATCGCCTCGCTGACCGGATGTTCGACCTGCAACCGGGTGTTCATCTCGATGAAATAGAAGCGGCCGTCCTCGTAGAGGAATTCGATGGTGCCCGCGCCCAGATA
>CBHTTW010000259.1:0-4297 GCA_966096025.1 uncultured Alphaproteobacteria bacterium
TTCATCAGCTCCGAAGGCTGCAAATCGACCGGGCCCAGCGAAATCCAGCGCTGCGCCCCCAGCCCGACATGGCCGAACAGATCCACCGCGATCAATAGCGCCAGGGCGACGCCATAGGCCGGATAGGCCAGGCTCATCCAAACCCGGATGTCGATCACCGCGGCCGCGACCAGCACGATCAGGCCCAGGATGAAATGGCCGATCTGGCGGATGGCCCAGGGGTGAAAACTGGCGCTGGCCACCGAATAGAGCATCGCGATGCCGGCGATGGCGATCAAAGAGACCATGAGCACCAGGCCCCAGTTCATCTCCGTAAGCTTGTCGGTGAAGGACAGGGTACGCTTGGCGGCGGCGTAAGGACGAAAGGCCATCAGCCGCCAACCTTGGCCACTTGGGGCGGCATGGGATTGGCCTCCGCCTGCTTCCTGGGTGGCGCGGCGCTGGCCGAATTGATGCCGGGATACGACCCCGCCATGCGCGACGGATCGCGCTGCTGGCAGAGCAGCATCACGTCGCGGGCATTGGAAACATGCGGGTGCGCCGGTATCGCACCATGCTCGATAAGGCTGACGCAGGCATATTTGGGGTCGTGGGCGGGAGCGTAACCTATGAAGAACGCATGGTCGCGCATCTTCCACTCCAGATGCTCATTCTTGGTCAGGCCGCGGGCATATTCTTCCCGCGAGAAGACGCGCACCTGCGCGGTGCCGGTTTTTCCGGCCATTTCAAAACCAGGCTCGGTGATGCGCCAGGAATATCCGGTTCCGCCCGGCTCGTTCAACACCTTGAACATGCCGCCGCGCACCACCGCCAGCGCTTCGGGACTGACGTCCAAGGGCGTTGCTTCGGGATGCGGCATCGTCCGGCCGCCGATCGAATGCACCAACCGGGGCGAAACCATTTTACCGCCCGCGATGCGCGCCACTTGCTGGCAAAGTTGCAGCGGCGTGACGGTAACATAGCCCTGGCCTATGCCCACGCTGAGCGTATCGCCCTGTTGCCAAACCTGCTTGTAGGTCCGTTGCTTCCATTCGCGCGAAGGGATCAGGCCACCGCGCTCGCCCGGCAATTCAATGCCGGTGGGCGCGCCAAGACCCAGCTTGCGCGCCATCTCCTCGATCTTGTCGATCCCGAGCCGGCGCGCCGTCTCCAGGAAGAACACATTGCAGCTGCGCTGGATCGCGCCCTGGATATCGAGCGTGCCGTGCCCGCCCCTTTTCCAGCAATGATAGGCCCTTCCGCCGAACTGATAGGCGCCGTTGCAAGTCACGTGATAATCGGGCGTGGCGATGCCGGCTTCGATCGCCGCAAGCGCAACCACGGGTTTGAAGGTGGAGCCCGGCGGATAGGTGCCGCCCATGAATTTGTTGAGCAACGGCTTGTGATCATGGGTGGTAAGATCGCGCCATTGCGTGCCGCTAAGGCCGACATTGAACCAGTTGGGATCGAAACCCGGCGTGGACGACATGGCAATGACATCGCCGTTATGGACATCCATCACCACCAGGGCGGCGCTTTCCTCGCCCAGCCTCTGGTCCGCCAGCGCCTGCACCTCGCGGTCGATGGTGAGATAGACATCGTCGCCCATCTCGCCGGGATCCTTGCCCAGCTCGCGGATGACGCGGCCATAGGCATTGACCTCGACGCGGCTGGCCCCCGCCTTGCCGCGAATTTCCTTGTCGAACGCCTTTTCGATGCCGCGCTTGCCGATGCGCATGCCCGGCATGCTCATCAAGGGATCGTCGTCATGTTCCTGATCCTGCGGCGACACCGACGCGACATAGCCCAGGATATGAACCAGTTCCTTGCCGAACGGATAGTCGCGGGTCTCGCCCACATCGCATTGAATGCCCGGCAGGTAAGGCAGGTGCATATTGACCCGGGAGAATTCCTCCCAACTGAGATTTTCCGCGATCGCCACCGGCACGAATTTCTTGTTGTTGGCGATGTCGCGCAAAATCTTCTTGCGCTGCTGATCGTTGATCAGGATCACCTTGCCGATGATGTCCAGGGCGTTCGCGACGCCTTCGGTGGCCTGTTCGCTGACCAGCAACACGCGGTAATTGCGCCGGCTGTTGGCCAGCTCGACGCCGAAACGATCCATGATGCGGCCGCGCGGCGGCGCGATCAGGCGTTCGGAAACCCGGTTGTCCTCGGCTTCGACCATATATTGGTCGCCGTTGCGGATCTGAAGCTGATAGAGGCGCCCGGCCAGCACCCCGAACACGGCGGTCATGGCGCCGCCCAACCCCACGGTGCGGCGGGTGAATGCGGCGTAGCGGCTTTTGTCCTTTTTATCGAACAGCGGCATCAGACATCGCCTCGCGAAGCGCCGACCAGTCTATGGTGCAACCAGCCCACCGCCAAAGTGCTGGGGGGATAGAAAAGCACGGTCATCGCCAATTCGCCCAGGATCGGGGGGATCGGGGGCAGATAGGCGCCCGGGGTCAGGAAGGCAAAGGCCGCCACCGAAAAATAGGCCACGGCACAGGCAAAGGCCGCCGCCGTGGCGAACCCCATGATCGCCGCCAGGCCGGACAGGCCGGCAAAACTGTCGCGCTGGCGCGCCAGCAGGGCGTAAGTGAGGACAAAGGCCAGGCTCCAGATGCCCGGAGGACCGCCGGAAAGCACATCTTCCGCCATGCCGATCATCAGGGCGATACCCGGTGTCATCAGATCGGGGCGCACCAGGCACCAAAAGTAAACCGGAACCAGGGCGAAAAGCGGCGCGGGAACCAGCCCGCCCAGGACCGAGACCGGGACATTGGCGATGAACGCACCCAACAGGCCGCAAAGCGCCGGAATGGTGGCGATCAGATAGCGGAAGCGGTGCGGCGTGGCGCTGCGTTCCAGGCTCGCCATGATCAGCGATCCTCGTCTTCGTCCGCTGACGCGGCAGGCGCTTCGGCGGCAGGTTTGGGCTTGGCGGGCGCTACCGGGGCAACAGGAGCGGCGGCGACGGTCGCGGGCGGCGGCGGCGCCTGCGGTTTCAGGCCCGCCGCCTCGGCGGGAAGCTGGGCACTTGCGGGTGGGGCTTCCGGCGGCTTGGAGAAATTCAGAATTTCGACGTCCTGGCTGGCGGCCGCGTCGGCGAGCAGCGCCACCCGCCAGCCGCCGGCGCCGTCCGACATCACGGTTCCCACCGGCAAGCCGGCCGGCAACAGCCCGCCATCGCCGGAGGTTGTGACCTGATCGCCCGCATGCACGGTCACGGTGTGCGACATCAGATTGAGGACGGGACTTCCGCTATTGTCGCCGGTCATCATCGCCTGGACATTGCGGGGGGCGACGGTGACGGGAATACGGCTGTTCAAATCGCTCAGCAGGATCACCCAGCTGGTGCGCTGGCCGGTGAGATAGATGCGTCCGATCATGCCGCGCGCATCCATCACCGCCTGGCCCGGCAGGACCTTGTTGCCGCGGCCGGCGTCCAGAATCATGGTTTGCAGGAAGGGACGGCTGGCGCGGCCGATCACCCGCGCCAACACCCGGTTCATTTGCGGATCGGGCACGGCGTGGAGCAATTGCTGGTAGCGGTTCATCCGCCCCTGCAAGGTGATGGCGACATTGCGCCATTGCCTGAGGCGGGCATTTTCTTCCTTCAATTTCAGATTCTGCTCATAGACCGAGAAGATTTCCCCGATCGAGCCGATCCAGCGGTCGAAGCCGGCGACCGGCGCGCGCATCTTCTCCAGCATCGGCGCCATCAGGTCGGTGGCATGGGCGCGGGCCCGGTCGAACAGGCCGATCTGCGCCTTACCCAAGAGCACCAGGACAACCGCCAGCGCGATGACGATCAGCAGCGGCAGCTGAGCGCTGTTCTTGCGGGCGATTTTCCAGGCATTTGCCATTTACGGCCAGCCCTACATGTTAGAACGCGGTGGACAGGACGTGGCGCATGCTTTTGGAATTCTCCAACACCCGCCCCGTCCCCAGCGCGACGCAGGACAAGGGATCGTCGGCGATCGAAACCGGCAAGCCGGTTTCGTCCCGCAAAACCTGGTCCAGATTGGCCAGCAGCGAACCGCCGCCGGTCAACACAATGCCCTTGTCCACGATATCGGCCGCAAGTTCCGGCGGCGTGGCTTCCAGCGCCACTTTCACCGCTTCCACAATGGCGCCCACCGGCTCGGCCAAGGCTTCGGCGATATGGCGCTGGGTGATGGTGATTTCCTTGGGCACGCCGTTGAGAAGGTCGCGGCCCTTGATTTCCATGGTCACGCCATTGCCGTCCATCGGCAAGGCGGCGGAACCGATTTCCTTCTTGATGCGCTCGCTGGAGGCTTCGCCGATCAGC
>CBHTTW010000260.1:0-4297 GCA_966096025.1 uncultured Alphaproteobacteria bacterium
GCCCAAGCAAGACCGTCGCCCGCTTCGATGCCGAGGGCCGCGTTTTATCCTGCAGTCCGTTCTAACGGATTAATGCGGCGTGTTGTCGGACGACACGCCCAAGGTTCCGGAAAATCCGCGTTCGGCGATCTTGAAATGTCCGGCATCGGCGAAGTTGCAATGTGACGCCAGGCATTTGCGGTTCAATTTTCCGGTCAGGAAACTCATAGCCGTGCGCGTGTAGTAAAGCGGGCTGCCGCATTTGGGGCACTTGCTGCGCGAGCGGATCGGAGTGCTGGTAGCTGACATCGACAGCTTTGGTAATTTGCCAGTTAGCCAAATTTGTGGCTGTCCTGATAAATTTTGACGAGCAAAAAGTTCCGCTCTGCACGTTGCGCGTGCAGAAAAATTCACGGCAAGCGGCGGAACGATTCGCCCGAAGAGATTAATCCTCGCGCACCGCCACGGGACCAGGCGTGTTTGTCTGCAGAAGTTCCCGGATCGGCGCGAAGCTGCGGCGGTGATGCACCGTGACGCCGTGGCTCTTCAACCCGGAATAGTGATCGGGAGTGCCATACCCCTTGTTGCTGCGCCAATTGTAGCCGGGATGCTCGTCATGCAGGCGCAGCATCAAGCGGTCGCGCGTCACCTTGGCGATGATGGAGGCGGCGGCGATGGAGACGCTGCGCCCATCGCCCTTGACCAAGGTGTCGCATTTGCACGGCAAGGCGGGCGCGTCATTGCCGTCGACCAGCGCATGATGGGCGGCCACGGGCAAGGCGCGCACCGCGCGCGCCATCGCCAGATGGGTGGCCTGGCGGATATTGATCAGGTCGATCTCGCCCACCGAGGCTTCACCGACTCCGATCGCCACCGCCATGCTCATGATCAGCGGAAAGAGTTTCTCGCGCGCCTCTTCGTCGAGCTGTTTGGAATCGTTCAGCCCCTTGGGGATGCGGGCTCGGTCCAGGATCACCGCCGCCGCCACCACCGGCCCGGCCAGGGGGCCGCGCCCGGCTTCGTCCACGCCGCAGACAAAGAAGGGTTCCGAACCGGTCGCGGCCTTCAGCAGGCGGGACTCATAGATGTAGTGCGGCATGTCCTTCTTTTAGAAAGGACGGGGCCGTTAGAAAAGCGCGAGCTGGTCTCCAAGCCGGGCAGGGCGCTTGAACTTGTGGACGGCCAGGGGCGCCGAAGGCAAATTCAGTCCCAGCCGCTTCACCGCCATGTGGAAACGCCGCGCCATCACCTCGGCATAGGCGCCGGTTCCCTTCATGCGGGTGTTCCAATTGGCGTCGTAATCCTTGCCGCCGCGCATGGAGCGCACCAGCGCCATCACATGCCTGGCGCGGCCGGGCTGGTTCGCCTCCAGCCATTCGCGGAACAGGTCCTTGATCTCCAGCGGCAGGCGCAACAGCACATAGCCGGCGCTGCGCGCGCCATAACCGGCGGCGGCGCTGAGCACCGCCTCCATTTCGTGATCGTTCAGCGCCGGAATGGCAGGCGCGAACATCACCCCTGCGGGCACCCCGGCATCGCTCAAGCCTTGAATGGCCTGCAAGCGCCGCGTCGGGGTTCCGGCGCGCGGCTCCATCGCCCGCGCCAGTTTGCGGTCCAGGGTGGTGATCGACAGCGCCGCCTTGGCCAGGCCCATCGACGCCATCTCCGAGAGAATATCCAGGTCGCGCAGGATCAGCGGCGATTTGGTGACGATGGCGACGGGATGGCGGAATTCGCGCAGCACCTCAAGGATGGAGCGGGTGATGCGCATCTTCTTTTCCAGCGGCTGATAGGGATCGGTGTTGGTGCCCATGGCGATCACCTTGGGGACATAGCCGGGGGCGCTCAATTCCTTGGCCAGCAGGGCGGCGGCATTGGGCTTGGCGAACAAGCGGCTTTCAAAATCCACCCCCGGCGACATGCCGAGATAGGCGTGGGACGGACGGGCGAAGCAATAGATGCAGCCATGCTCGCAGCCCCGGTAGGGATTGATCGACTGGTCGAAGGAAATGTCGGGCGACTGGTTGCGGGCGATTATGCTGCGGGTGGCATCGACAATCACTTCGGTCTTGAGCGGGGGCAGGGCGCCGTCCTCGCTGCGCCAACCATCGTCCCAACCATCATCGAGAAGGACCCGGGTCTGCTTTTCATAGCGGCCCACGACATTGGAGACCGCCCCTCGCCCGCGCAGGAGTTCAGGCCGGATGGTGGTGTGCAGGACGACGGTCATATTTGGGACTGTATACCCAAAACAGAACAAAACAAGTACAAAAATCTGTGAGGCGATTATGCACAACTTGACACCAAAGCCAGCCCCGTTGGTTTCAAGCACTTAGCGGTTCTAGGGCTATTTTCCTGTTTTCTACTGGGGGTTGAGCCAGCGAGGGCGTCAATCGCTGTATTCGTCGTCGGGGTTGCCGGTCCTAGCGAACAGGGACTGGCCCTTGGTGCAGACCCGTTTGAACACCAACCGATATTGGGTCCCCGAATCGTCCCGGTAGATGATTACGCCCTGAAACCGCACCTCGGTGAACAGTCCCATGTCGAAAGCGCCAAGGGTGAGGCCGTGCTGTTCGCCCAAAGGGACCGTTATGGGTTTGAACTCACCACCCAGAACATCGAAACCCTTCCCAAGGGCGTTTTCACCGCTGGGAATAATGGGCTGATCGTCCGTTCGGTCAAATTCGAAACGGCTTTCAACTACGGTGGCTGTATTCACCCCTTGATTTACCAAGATGAAATTCACGCCGGATTCTTGAGGGAACCAATAGACCTCTCGAATTATGAGACGCGGGCGATGCAAAGAGTTGAGTTGCAAGGCCTGAAGGTCTTTTTGCTTCCTGAGGGTAGCGCTTTGCATTTCCTGAATGAGAGCTTGACGCCGCGCAGTGACCGCTTGGCTTTTGGCCGCATTAGCAGCGGTTTGAGCAGCAGCAATGGAGGCTTTCATATCCCTGGCATGTTCTTCGCCGCCGCTGGCCATCTTGCGGGTCTCCCACCACATGGCGACAGTCGAGATGGTCAGGACGATTGTAAAAAGTGCGATGATCGCGTTGGCGTTCGCGTCAACGAAGATTCCAAGGCAGCCCACCTTAGCAAGGAGCGAGAAAGCGACGTAGGACGCACCTTCGTGGGCCTTTTGATGAGTCTCATAATTGGGTATTGCACTTACGCACTGCTGAGTTGTTTTGGAAAAAACAACAACGAAAGCGGAAAGCACTAGCGTGATGATACCAGCAACGAAAACACGCCATTGCTTCATTTATCCCCCCGATTCTTACTGGCCATTTTACGCAACTGAAGCACACGCCAGTAATTATCGTGCTTCAGAGACCTGCTATAGCGGTCCCGAAAATGTCGGCGTTGTGGCGATTGTTATAACGGAACTGGGCTTCCGCAATGTAGAGCGGGAGGTATTTGGCCGAAACCTTGTGGAAAGAGCCCACGATGGAGCGCTTCACCAAGGACCAGAAGCCCTCAATCGTGTTGGTGTGGATCGCGCCCACAACGTATTGCTTGCGGCTGTGGACAACCTTGCCATGGGGGAAGTGGTCACCCAGGTGGGCATATGCCTTGTGGTCGTCAGTGGCCAGCAAAGAGACCTTGTTGCCGCAGACCATGTGGACGAATTGCTCCATGCCGTAGTGATCGGTCTTGTCCAGAACGCGAGCAACCACGTTGCCCTTGCGGGAGACAGCGCCGATGACAGGGGTTTTGCCGCCCTTGCCCTTCTTCTTGCCGAAGTGCCGGTTGTTGTCGTCGCCGCCGATGTAGGTCTCGTCCACTTCCACAATGCCCATGAGCTTCTGGAAATCCTCATTGGCCAAGCCAGCGCGGATACGGTGGCACATGTACCAAGCGGTCTTGTACGAGCCGAAGCCCAGCGTGCGGTAAACCTGAAGGGCGGAGACGCCCTTCTTGGCGGTCAGCATCATGTGGATGACCCGAAACCAGTCCCGCAGGGGCTTGTTGGTGTTCTCGAAGATGGTGCCGGTCAGGACGCTGAAGTGATAGCCGTCCTTGGCGCACCCCTTACAGGACCAAGTGTGGTCCTTGGCCAGATACCAGACCTTGCTAGAGCCGCAGCGGGGGCATTTGACCGCCGCAGACGGCCAGCGGTGGGCCGTCAGGTAGTCCCGGCAGGCTTCCTCGGTGGGGAAGGCGGCTTCCCACTGGGAAACCGTCATTTGCTGGATTTTCTTCCTATTGGCCATGACCACAACCTCAAGTTTACAGGAGGAATGTATGTCTAAAGGGCCTTGGTGTCAAGTCCGGGATAATCGCCATCTGTGAAGCGCTTTCCAATCGAGAACCGGGC
>CBHTTW010000261.1:0-4283 GCA_966096025.1 uncultured Alphaproteobacteria bacterium
GCCCGATTGTGATCCATTCATTGTCGCCGCGCAGCACAGCGCCGAACCAGATGCTCGCGCCCTGAAGCAAACGCACCTTTCCGATCACCACCGCGTCAGGCGCGATCCAGCAATCGGCGGATATTTCCGGCTTGGAGCCGTCCAATTCGTAAACAGCCATCGTCTTGGTTCCGCATGAATTCCGTTGTGAGAAATTCACACAGTCTCGCGCAAAAAACGATACCCTGAACTCAGGCGATGTGATTCGCCTTGTTACGGGGGAAAAGGCACTGGTGCATTTCGCACTGCGTTCGCCGACAGAATCCAGGGCCGGGACACCGGATCGCCCCTCCCCCTCGTTCACACTCAGCAACACCTGTCTCACACATCGGGAGTATTTATGGCCAAACGCTCCATGCGTTCGAAGTCGCGTGACTCTTCCTATGCTGTCCAAGAAAATGTCCACCCGCTATTTCCTGGGCGTTCCAGCTGGACGCCCCACGATCCCGACGGCCAATTCCGGGACCGAAAATACGTAAAAAACGTCCGGGCGATGAGCCCGGCCCAGCAGCAATTCATGGATGCGATAGACGCGCAAAGCGTGGTGCTGGCGCTTGGCCCGGCGGGAACCGGCAAAACCTATCTGGCGATCGCCAAGGCGGTGGAAGCGCTGGAAGCCGGCAAGGTGCAGCGCATCGTGCTGTCGCGCCCGGCGGTGGAAGCAGGCGAAAGCCTGGGCTTCCTGCCCGGAGATCTCACCGAGAAACTCGCGCCCTATCTGCGCCCGCTCTATGACGCGCTCACCGAAAGGCTGGGCACCAAGCGGCTGAAGCAGATGCTGGCCGACGGCATCATCGAGATCGCGCCGGTGGCCTATATGCGCGGCCGCACCTTGAGCGAATGTTTTGTGGTGATCGACGAGGCGCAAAACTGCACCTACACCCAGATCAAGATGCTGCTCACGCGGCTGGGCTGGCGCTCGACCATGGTGCTGACCGGCGATCCGGACCAGACCGACCTTTTACCGGGCATTTCCGGCCTGGCCGAGATCGCGTCCCGGCTGGAACGTGTGCCCGACATTCCGGTGGTGCGGCTGGCCGAGGGCGACATTGTGCGCCATCCGCTGGTGGCCTCGATGCTGACGGTTCTTTGAAGCAAGCCGGTGTCCTGCTAGCTGTTTCCGGCTGATTGCGGCCGGGAACAGCATGGCGAGTAAAGACCAGAAGCAGGAATTTCATCGCCATTCCGGCTGGTGGGTTCCGGCGGTGTTGCTGCTGGCGGTTGTCATCCCGTCGGGCCTGCTGTTGGGCTGGTATTTGCGTCCCGGCTTGATGCCCGGCTCGCCCACCGGCCAGTCGCATGCCCTGGGCGTGAATGTGGGGGGCGTGTTCTTCACCATACCCGCCAATTATTTTGAAAGTTCCAGCACGGCCAGCGCGATGAAAAACGTCACCCTGGTGGCGCTGTTTCCGTCCTGGCGCGGCTATGCCGATGGCGACGCCAGGCTGTTTGCCGGCAATGCGCCGGATTCCCCTCTTATCCGCCTGTCCTTGCGGGCCGACAGCAACAACCTGAACGGCCGCGCCCGGCTGGAGCGCATATACCGGCCGCGTCTCCTGGATCCCAAGGGCGAAAAAGGCTCTTACGGCCTGACCCGCTACGGCTTTTCCGCCGGCAGCGGTTATCAGGATTACGAACTGTTCGCCGGCGAGAGTGGAGGCGATCTGGAGCTGCTCTTGTGCGAGCGCGGCTCCAGCCAGTTTCCCAGCCCCAATTGCCTGGTGGTGGACCGGCCCCTGACGGCCAATGTCAGTTTTTCCTACCGCTTCAAGCGCGCCTATCTGGCGCGCTGGCAGGAAATCGCCACCGGCGTGGAAAGATTGATCGGAAAATTCCGCGGCTAGCCGCGGGAGGCGGGCGCTTCGGGCAGGTCCATTTCCAGGATCGCCATGTTGAAGGCATAGGAGATTTCGCCGTCTTCCTCGTCCTTGAACAGGACGCCGACAAATTCGCCGTTGATATGCATCTCGACGGAATCGGGCTGCTTGGGCCGCTCGACAATGGTGATGGTGTCGAGACGGAACAGGTTACGGAGATATTTTTCCAGGCGCCAGATTTCGCTGCGGGTCAAGGCCTGCTCCTCACTGATTGGGCCGGCTGAACTCGCATGCCGGAGGCGGCAGCGTCAAGCAGGATTGCCCGGGGGATGCGGAACCAGTCCCCGCCTCGCGTCGCGCTTGGACGCGCGCCGCTGCGGCGTTCGTCGCTCAAATCGATCCACTGGATCGATTTGCCCGCGCCGCTACGCTGTCGCTAAGCGCCGCCGGTCGCTCCTCACCCGGTATTATCGGGCAGTTCTTCGATGAAATGGTTCATCTGCTGCGAGGGATTTTCGCCGCAATCGCAATTGACCAGCTTGGCGGGCACGCCGACAGCGGTGCAATGGGCCGGCACCGATTTCAGCACCACCGAGCCCGCGCCAATGCGGCTGAATTCGCCCACTTCGATATTGCCCAAAATCTTTGCGCCCAGCGACAGAAGCACGCCGCGGCGGATCTTGGGATGACGGTCGCCGCTTTCCTTGCCGGTGCCGCCCAAGGTGACATCCTGCATGATGGAGACATCGTCCTCCACCACCGCGGTCTCGCCGATCACAATGCCGGTGCCGTGATCGAACATGATGCCCTGGCCGATCTTGGCCGCGGGATGCACGTCCACCGAAAAAAGCTGCGAAATGCGGCTCTGCAGGAACAGGGCCATGGCCTTGCGCCCTTCGCGCCACAGCCAATGGGCGGTGCGATAACTCTCCAGGGCATGGAAGCCTTTGTAGAACAGGAAGGCATCGACATAGGAATGGCAGGCGGGATCGCGCTCAAACACCGCCGACAGGTCGGCGCGCACCGCCTGGCCGATGCCGGTGCCGGCGGCGACCGCGTCATCGAACATTTCGCGGATCGCCAGCGGACTGAGGTCCTCGCCGCCCAGCTTGCGCGCCAAATGGTAGGACAGCGCCTGTTCCAGCCGGTCATGCTGAAGAATGGTGGCATGGACAAAGCCCGCCAGGGCCGGCTCGCGCCCCGCCATGGCTTCCGCCTGCTGGCGCAGAGCGGTCCAGATGGGGTCTACCGAAGAGACTTTTTCGCGCGGCCTGGTCATGGAGCGGTTCCTTGAAGGACGTGCTTTTACCACAAAAGTTTGTAGAATTTCAAAGCGTCCCAAACCGGCCCTTTATCCATGTCCGGCAATCGTCAGCCCCTAATCTGGGAGGCCTCCAAGCCCCTTTCCAGGGCCTTCAGAGGGCAATCAGGAAGCCATAGGCGAAAATCGCCGCGGCGACCGCCGAGAAGCTGATGACGACTGGCCAGGAATCCATGGAGCCCTCCGATGAGGGCCTTGAGATGGCCAGCCTGCAATTTGATTCAACATGCGCCAAACGCAGCCCTGGCCCGCCTAAGGCGCGCGGGAATTTGCGGCGTGAGCAGGAGCGCCACGCGACGTGTACAAGACGTACACAAGCGATGGCGCGACGAACTCACGACGCAAAAGATCCGCACCTACCGGATGCCTATCAATTTGTGCGTCTGCAGACTGAGACGCCATTGCGGGTGCTCCAGACAATAATGGGTCGCGGCTTCGGTATTGGCGGCGCGATCTTGATTGTCCATCGGCTGGAGAAAGAAATTGCGGAAGTCCTGACCGGCATAGCGCTCCGGCGCGGCGCCCGCTTGCGGATAGATCAATTTCAATTCGTCGCCATGCATCAATTTTTGTTCCGCATCGGCCTTGGGGCTGACACAGATCCAGTCGATGCCGGACGGCGGCAGCAAAGTGCCGTTGGTTTCGATCCCGATTTCAAAACCTTCGTCATGCAGCGCCGCGATCAAAGCCTTGTCGAGCTGCAACAGCGGCTCCCCGCCGGTGCACACGACATAGGGCTTGCCCGCACCATGCTCGGGCCATTTGCCGAACACCGCGCGCGCCAGGGCCGTTGCGGTGGCGAATTTCCCGCCCCCCACCCCATCGGTGCCGACAAAATCGGTGTCGCAAAAACGGCAGACCGCCTGGGCGCGATCCTTTTCCAGCCCGCTCCACAAATTGCAGCCGGCAAAGCGCAGGAACACGGCGGCGCGGCCGGCCTGGGCGCCCTCGCCTTGCAAAGTGTAATAGATTTCCTTGACGCTGTAGGTCATGATTTTTCTTTGGTCACGCCGCGCCGCACGACGCTGTCGCTGACGGCCCCTGCGCTGCGCTCCGGGACCGCGGTCGCTCCTCTGAACTGCTCATAGCCCGCGGCGCGCAGCTCG
>CBHTTW010000262.1:0-4273 GCA_966096025.1 uncultured Alphaproteobacteria bacterium
TTGGGCTTGAACGCCTTGACGGCGTCGGCGGCCTCGGCCGGGGTCATGGTGTAGGGCAGGTTCATGGGAATGAAGGCGACGTCGATCTTCTTCAGGGCGCGCATTTCCGGCACGCCTTCGGTGTCGCCGGCGAAATAGAAATTGCGGTTGCCGTAAGTCAGCACATAACCATTGCCGCGTCCCTTGTCGTGATAGGGCTGACCGGATGGCTGGTTGTGGCTGATATTGTACATCGGCACGGCGGTGATCTTGAAATCGCGCCACAGGGTGGACTTGCCGTTATCCAGCACGCGCGCCTGGGTGATGGTCTTGGCCACCGCGGCGGGCGCAATCACCAGGGTGCCCGCCTTGCTCAGCGCCGCCACATCGGCGGCATCCATGTGATCGCCGTGAATGTCGGTGATCAGGATCAGGTCGGCGGCCGTGCGGCCCTCGATCTTGGCCGGCTTGGCGGGATCGATATAGATGATGTCGCGGCCCACCTGGATCATGGCGGTGGCGTGATAGATCGGGGTGATCCTGACCGCGCTGCGTTCGGTGCCGAAAATTTGGGTCTCGTCGGCCGCGAGCGCCGCCCCACTTCCACAAAGGCACAGCGCGGCGGTGAAGAACAAAGCGGCGGTCAGTCTCATATCCATCTCCTCTATTTGTCGGCGATGGATTATCCCTTCTTGACGGGGACGTCCGCGCCGACATGGCCGGTATATTTCGGGCCATTCACCTGTACCACAAAACCGTCGGGATCGTTGAACTTGAAACTTTCGTCATCTCCGCGCGAGCCGGGGGTGATCTGAAGGCCATGGGCGGCGACCTTGGCCCGCATCGCCTTGGCGTCAAAGCCCTCAAGCCCGAAATCATAATGGTCCAGCGCGGCGGGGCCGGGCTTTTCCTCGATGCCGAAGAAGCTTTCGCCGACCGACAGGATGTGAATGGTCTTGGATTGCTGCGCCAGCTTCATGCCGAAGAACTGCTGATAGAATTTGGAGGTCTTTTGCAGGTTGGGCACCTTCACCGTCACATGGTTGAGAGTGATGGCCTTGAGGCTGGGAGTAGCGGCTGCGGCCAAGCCGGCCCCGCCGGCCGCCAGGCCGGCCAAACCAGTAAGTGTGGCGGCGAGCTGGCGGCGGCTGAGCACTCCGCGCTCGAAATCACCCAGCATTTTTTCGACAATGGCCTGCATGGCGTTTTCCCTTTTGTGTGGTTGCGGCCAGCATAGACCAGGCACAGGGCGGAACGGGCAGCCGGGCGGGCGGATTTCTCAGCCTTTGAGAGGTTTTTGCGGACTAAGGAGAACCCCTTGTAAGCAAAAGCCCTGTCTATCGGCCGCTCCGGCGGCGCCCTATCGCAGGCTGTGGCGTGGCGGCGGAACCAGCCAAAAGGCCGGTTATCGCGGCAGTCTCATAAAATTGCACTCAAATTGCGTCGGTTCTGGAACGCGATTGTAAGGGGCTTGCCCGTTAATTTGGCATTGGAAAGACCGGATTTGGGTATGGGGCAGAACGAACTACAGCTCGATGAGCAGGCGCGCGCCAGGCTGCTGGAAACAGCCAAGGCCATGGTGATGCGCGGCCAAAGCGAATTCTCGCTTGCCTCGCTGTGCGCGGAGGCCGGTGTCGAGCGCACGGTTTTCCGCACCCAATTCGGCAGCAAGACCGCGCTGATGGCCGCTTTGATGCAGCCGCAGCCCGCGACGCAGCAGAATGCAAAATCCGTGTCGGAGCCCGTGGTGGAAACACCGGTTTCCGTGGCCCCCCAACCAGTCTCTAAGGCGGAGCAAACGTCCGAACCGGGCGTGCCCACACCCGACGCCTGGCTCGAACGCCGCCTTAGGGTCTTTGAACGCGCCTTGAACGCATTGGAGGCCAAAGCGGACAACAATGCCCGCGAACAGGCCCGTGCCATCGCGCAGCTGCATGAGCAACTGAACGCCACGCCGGCGACCGTATCAGCCCCGGCGTCCGTCGCGGCCCCCGCCGTTTCGCCCGCGCCGGTGGCGCGGCAGCTTGAAACGCCCAAGCCGGAAGCCGCCAAAATCGTCGCCTTCACGCCTTCGCCCAAACCGGTGCAGGAGCATCGGGTGGAGCAGCCGGCACAGCAGAGCGAACCCGCCGCGAAAGAAATGCAGGTTCAGCCTGAGCCGCAATCGGTGCCGCAGCCCGACCCGGCGCTGGAATTGCCGGCGCTGGAGCCCGTCAGCGGCGCCAGCAAGGAAGAGATGGCCGGCGTGTTGCAGACCGCCCGCGAAAAAGCGCGCGCCACGGTCGAACCCGAAGTCGAGGCCGAGCCGGAAGCCCCGCGCACCCGCTGGCTTGGGATCGGTGCCGCGGCGCTGGTGTCGCTGCTGCTTTGCGGGGGAATTTTCCTGGGCAAGAATTTTCTTGCCAACAATGCCAATGCCGAGCCCAAGAGCGACGGCGTGACCAAAAGAATTCAGGCCGGCACCGTGCTGGCCAAGACGACAGCGTTGGCCGACGCGGGCAATCCGCGCGCCCAAGCACGGCTGGCGTTGGCGTATCTGCGCGGGCAGGGCTCCGCGGGAGACGCCAACGCCGCGTTGCTCTGGGCCAATTCGGCCGCCAAGGCGGGCGATCCGGTGGCGCAGTATCTGCTGGGCGCGCTCTATCAGCAGGGCGATCACGTCAAGGCCGATCCCGGCCAGGCCTTTGTCTGGTTCGAACGCGCCGCCGGCAAGGGCAATCTCAAGGCGATGCACAATCTCGCCATCGCCTATGCCCATGGCCAGGGAACGCCCAAGGATGACGCCAAGGCGGTGGAATGGTTCACCCGCGCCGCCGAACGCGGTTATGTGGATTCGGCCTTCGATCTGGCGGTGTTTTACGAGCGCGGCATCGGGGTGCGCCAGGATCTCAAGCAGGCGCTGAAATGGTACGGCATCGCCGCCATTGCGGGCGACATCCCGTCCAAGGAGCGCGCCGACTCCCTGCGCCGCGAAATGAAGCCGGACGATGCCAAGCTGGCCGACGCCTCGGCGCTGGCCTTTGCGCCGCTGCAAGCCCTGAGCGAAGCGAACGGACTTTAAGGGCGACGCGAACGGGCTTTAAGAGCGCACGGCGCTTTCAGCGTCAGCCAACTCGCTCTAGTATCCCCGCCACCAAAACCGGGGACAGCCATGCGCAATTCCGAAAGCCGCCGCGATTTTTTGGCCCTTACGCGCAACTCGCTGGCCGCCGCCGGCATCATGGGCGCGGCGCCGACCGCCGCCGAAGCCGCCACCGCGGCAGGCGAGGATTATTACGACAAGCTTGGTGTCACCAAGATCATCAACGCGGCGGGCACCTATACCGCGCTCACCGCGTCGATTATGCCGCCGCAGGTCCAGGCCGCTGTCGCCGCCGCCGCCAAACATCCGGTGCGGCTGGCTGAGCTGCAGCAGAAGTCCGGCGAATACATCGCCAAAAAGCTGAAATGCGAAGCCGCCTTGGTCACTGCCGGCGCCTCCTCGGCGCTGACTTTGGGCGCGGCGGCCTGCATGACGGTGGGCAATCGCGAAGCGGTGAAGATGCTGCCGCTGGATGTCTCGGGCCTGAAGAACGAGGTCATCGTCCAGAAAGCGCATCGCTATGGCTATGACCATGCCATCCGCAATTGCGGCACCCGCTTTGTCGAGGTGGAAACGCTGGAGCAATATGAGAAAGCCTTCACCGACCGCACCGTGATGTGCCATTTCTTCAATGCCGCGGAAGGCGGGCAAATCAGCCATCAGGACTGGGTGCGGGTTGCTCATCGCCATGGCGTGCCCTGTTTCAACGATGCCGCCGCCGACGTGCCGCCGGTCTCCAATCTCTGGGCCTATACCGGGATTGGTTTTGACCTGGTGACGTTCTCGGGCGGCAAGGGCATTCGCGGGCCGCAGAATGCCGGGCTGCTTTTGGGCCGCAAGGACCTGATCGAGGCGGCGAATTGGAGCAACAGCCCGCGCGACGAGACGGTGGGACGCGGCATGAAAGTGGCCAAGGAACAGATTATCGGCATGGTCGCGGCGGTGGATTGGTTCCTGGAGCAGACGGACGAAGGCATGCAGGCGGAATTCCGCCGCCGGGCGGAAAGCATCGCCGCCCAGCTCAAGGGCATTCCAAGCCTGCGCCACGAAATCTTTGTGCCGCCGCTGGCCAATGCCATTCCGCATCTGCTGATCCGCTATGATCACACCGGGCCGGGCAAGGCGCCGCTCCAGATCGCCGAGCGTTTGCGCCGGGGCACCCCGGCCATCGAACTCAACCCCTCGACGGGCCGCAAGGGCGGATCGGCGGGC
>CBHTTW010000263.1:0-4270 GCA_966096025.1 uncultured Alphaproteobacteria bacterium
TAGCGACAGCGTATCGACGCCGAGCACCACGGCAAAGTTGCGAAGGCCGGAGGGGTTAATCTGACGATGTTCGAAGATTCATGTGCAGGAACACTGCGTCCATCTTCAACTGCCGCGCGCCATTATAGAAAGCGCCGCTGCTGCGGCCGTAGCTGAGATGCTGCCAGCCGCCGCTCAGGCGCAGGCTGGGCGACAGAAGATAACCCAGCGATGCCTGCGTTCCGTTAAGTCCCAGCCGCGGCAGTCCCGCGATCGCCACTTCCTTGGCGACGCCGTTGCCGAATTCCACACCGGCGCTCCAATCTCCCCGTGTCACCATGGCCGAGGCATGCTGTCCGCGCGTGGTGGAAGGTTGCCAGGTCTGGTTGATGTCGAAGGCATAGGCATTGCTTTGCCGCCAGGAACCGCCCAGCGACAGGCTGGTTTCCTCGTCCAACGGATAGTCGGCGCGAAGGCCAAAGCTCAGATCGCTGGTGCCTTCCTGTCCCGGCAATTTGTGTTCGCCGCGGCTCTCCGCCACCGCGCCATAGCCGGTCAGTGACAGCGGCCCCAACTCGGTTTCATAGCGCAGCGCCGCTTCCCAGAATTCCACCTGCCGTCCTGCTACATGCGGACCCGCATTGAGGAACGGCAGCTGCTTTCCTTCCGATGGCGTGAAGGACAAAGCCAGCTGCGCCCCGAACAAAGCGGGGCTGGTATAGACGAATTTGGCATAGTTGCTGGACGCGCCCGCCTGGGTGCGCAGCGCGAACATGCCGATCACCGCCCGCCCGTCGCGCGGATCGCGATAAAAGCTGGTGCGCGGATCGTCCAGGCTGACATCCAGGTCCACCTTGGGGCCGCCCACATCCAGCGCATCGCCCGCGCCGTCGGTCAGCCCGGCCTCCAGCTGGCCCAGGCCGGTGCGCGCCGACACGGTCAGCCGCTCGATGGCATCGCCGTCATAGCCGCCCCGCGACAAAGGATCGGCGGCGGCGAATGTGCCGTTCAGCCGCAGCGACAGCCCGCTGTCATAGTCGCGCCGCAGCTCCGGCATCAGCAGGAACACCCCGCTAGCCCATCCCCCGCCTTGCCCCGGTTGCCGGGCATCGAACAGGGCGCCGCTGGTCTCGGCGTTCAGGCGCAATTCGGCTGGGCCGACCGGCCAGACCGGCGGCGCCAGGGGCTGGGTCAAAGCCTGGGTCAGAAGCTGTGCCTGGGCCGGGCTTGCTAGGCTCAAGGCCAAAAGCATCGCAATCTTACGAAGTGGCAATCTGGCGGCCTCCTAAGTCCTTCCAGAATAAGCCAAACCGGCCGCTTTGGTGCAAGCGTCCCACCGTTGCGTGACAACCACACCGCCGCTATAAGCCCTAGTCCGGCGCCCCAAAGGAAAAAACCTCCCTATGCGAGTTCTGCCCGCTTTGCTTTGCGCTTTGGCCCTGGCCGGCTGTGGTTCCTCCAATGACGGCACCAGGGACATGGACACCGGCACCAGCTCCATTGCCAGCGGCTCTTCCCGGGTCACCCTGGGGGTGAACTCCTATCTCTGGCATGCCTCGCTCGACACCCTGTCCTTCCTGCCGCTGACCTCGGCCGACCCTTTTGGCGGCGTGATCATCTCGGAATGGTATGTCGCGCCCTCCAGCCCCAATGAGCGGCTGAAAGTGACCGTCTACATCATGGACCGCGCGCTGCGGGCCGACGGCCTCAAGGTGGTGGTGTTCCGCCAGACCAGGGGCACGGCAGGCTGGGCGGACGCCGCGCCCAGCCCCGACACGGCCCACAAGCTGGAAGACTCCATCCTCACCCGCGCCCGCGAACTCAGGCTCGCCACGCTCGGCCAGGTTGGCTGAGGTCTTCAAGCCTAAGGATGGGCGCTATGGCGCGCTATAACGCCAAGGAATCGGAAAAACACTGGCAGGGTGAATGGGACAGCCGCGCGCTGTTCGCCACCCCTAGCCATTCCGACAAACCCAAATGCTATGTGCTGGAGATGTTCCCCTATCCGTCGGGGCGCATCCATATGGGCCATGTCCGCAACTACACCATGGGCGATGTCATCGCCCGCTTCCGCCGCGCCCAAGGCTATAACGTGCTGCATCCCATGGGTTGGGACGCCTTCGGCCTGCCAGCGGAAAATGCCGCGCGCGACAAGGGCGTGAGCCCGCGCGATTGGACGTACGAAAACATCGCCGCCATGCGCGGCCAGCTCAAAATGATGGGCCTGTCGTTGGATTGGTCGCGCGAATTCGCCACTTGCGATGTCGAATATTATCACCAGCAGCAGAAACTGTTCCTGGATTTCTACAAGGCCGGCTTCGTCTATCGCAGCGAAGCCGATGTGAATTGGGACCCGGTCGACATGACCGTGCTGGCCAATGAACAGGTGATCGACGGGCGCGGCTGGCGTTCGGGCGCGGTGGTGGAACGGCGCAAGCTCAGCCAGTGGTTCTTCAAGATCACCGGTTTTGCCGACGAATTGCTGCAAGGCTTGGACACGCTGGACCGCTGGCCGGAAAAAGTCCGGGTCATGCAGAAGAACTGGATCGGCAAGAGCGAAGGCCTGCGGTTCCAGTTCACGCTGTCGAACGATGAAAAGCTGGACGTCTTCACCACCCGCCCCGACACCTTGTTCGGGGCGTCCTTTGTCGCTTTGTCGCCGGACCATCCGCTGACCCAGGCCCTGGCGGCCAAGGACAAGAAGCTGGAAGCGTTCATCGCCGAATGCCGCAAGACCGGCACGGCGGAAGCCGAGATCGAAAAGGCCGAGAAGCTGGGTTACGATACCGGCCTCACCGCGACGCATCCTTTCGATCCCGACTGGAAGCTGAAGGTGATGGTGGCCAATTTCGTGTTGATGGGCTACGGCACCGGCGCGATTTTCGGCTGTCCGGCGCATGACCAGCGCGACCTGGATTTCGCCCGCAAATACAAGCTTTCGGTGACGCCGGTGGTGGTACCGACGGACGCCGATGCCAAGACATTCGAAGTCGGCAAGGAGGCCTATACCGGCCCCGGCAAACTGGCCAACTCCCGCTTCCTGGACGGCATGACGGTGGAGCAGGCCAAGGCGGAAGTGGCGTCGCGGCTGGAAAAGGCCGGTATCGGCGAACGCACGGTGAATTTCCGCCTGCGCGACTGGCTGGTGTCGCGCCAGCGGCCCTGGGGCTGTCCCATCCCCATGATCCATTGCGAAAAGTGCGGCGTGGTGGCGGTGCCTGCGGATCAACTGCCGGTCAAGCTTCCCGAGGTGATCAACTTCAACGTCAAGGGCAATCCCCTGGACGCCGACACGACGTGGAAGAACACGGCTTGCCCGACCTGCAAAGGCCACGCGGTGCGCGACACCGATACCTTGGATACTTTTGCCGACTCGTCCTGGTATTTCACCCGCTTCACCGCGCCGGATTTCGATGAACCCGTGAACACGGAAGCGGCGAATTACTGGCTGCCGGTCGATCAATATATCGGCGGCATCGAGCATGCGATCCTGCATCTGCTCTATGCGCGCTATTTCACCCGCGCCATGGCCAAGCTGGGCATGGTGAAAGCGGCGGAACCTTTCGCCGGCCTCTTCACCCAGGGCATGGTCTGTCATGAGACCTATAAGGACGCGGAGGGCGCCTGGGTCTCGCCGGAGGAAATCGAAAAGCGCGACGGCAAGGTTTTCCTGCGCTCAAGCGGCCAGGAAGCGACGGTCGGGGCATCGGAAAAAATGTCCAAGTCCAAGAAGAACACCATCGCGCCGGAAACCATCATTGCCGAATATGGCGCCGACACAATTCGCTGGTTCATGCTGTCCGATACACCGCCCGAACGCGACATCGAATGGACCGATGCCGGAGCGGAAGGCTGCTGGCGTTTCGTCAATCGCATCTACCGGCTTTGCACCGAAGCCGAAGAGCTGCCTGCGCCCGGAACCCCGGCCTCGGGCGATGACGACGCGTCCAAGGCCCTACGCCAGGCCAGCCACAAGGCCATCGCGGCGGTGACCGATCATCTGGAACATCTGCGCTTCAACAGCGCGGTGGCGCAGCTTTATACTCTCGCCAATGCCATAGGCGGCGCCGATAAGGCCAATCCGTCGGCCCGGCGCGAGGCGCTGGAGGCCATCGTCCTTCTCTGCGCTCCCATGATGCCGCATCTGGCCGAATCCTGCTGGCAGGCGCTGGGCCATGGCAAATTGGTGGCCGAAACGGCCTGGCCCAAATATGATCCGGCCCTGACGGAATCGAACAGTGTCACGCTTCCCATTCAGGTCAATGGTAAGCGCCGCGGCGAGATCAGCATG
>CBHTTW010000264.1:0-4242 GCA_966096025.1 uncultured Alphaproteobacteria bacterium
GCGGCTTCAAGCGGGTGGAAAATCGCGGCACCTATTCCACGCCCCTGGCCGATGCGGCGGGCATCGAGATCCTGCGCGGGCCGCCATCGCCGCTTTACGGCGCGGGCAAGGTCGGCGGCCTGGTCAATTTCCTGCCCAAGACCGCCAGCGCCAGTGACGCGCTGGGCGGCGAAGTCACCGTCACCTATGGCAGCTATTCCAAGCGCAATGCCACCGCCCAGATCAGCACGCCGCTTGCGATCGGCGAGGCGATCGGCGGGCTGCATGCCTATGGCGAGCTGGACGACAGTTTCAGTTTCTATCGCGGCATTCATCCCAGCCACCAATTGATTCAGCTGACCGGCGGGCTGGACTGGGGTGCCTGGTCGCTGTCCGCCGAATACATGTATTTCCATTCCAACGGCGATGTGCAGAGCCCGGGTTGGAACCGCCTGACGCAGTCCTTGATCGACAGCGGCACCTATATCACCGGCCGCAACACGTCTTTGACCGATGCCGACGGCAATGGCCGCCTGACCCTGAACGAGTTGGGCGGCAATCCCTATTTCTTCGATCCCAATTTCCGCGCCTTGGCCTGCGTGGCCTGCCAGGATGCGGCCCACCGGCTGGATAGCGGTTTGGGGACAGTCACGCTCGATCCGCGTACCGTCTATACCGCGCGCGGCGTGGATTTTTCCAACACCAATACCCACACCGCTTTCCTGGAAGTCGCCAATGCGCTGGGCGAAGGCGAAAGCCTGCGCCTGCAGCTGTTCGGCGACACGCTGCGGAATGACCGCTTTGTTTCCTACGGTTTTCCAGGTTCCTATCGCACCCAGATCGGCGAAGTGCGGCTGCGCTACGACCTCAAGCGCGATTTCGGCATGCTCAAAACCCAGACCGTGGCGGGCCTGTCCTACCGCACCGTCCATGCCATCGGGAAGGAAAGCTTCAATAGCGGCGTGATCGCCCTGGACCGCCGCGACATCAGCCGAGGCGCCGCCGCCAACGACATTATCGATTCTCCCTTCAATAGCGATCCGCCGGGTGCGATCGGTTTGGGCTGGGAAAATGACGTGCGCACCAACAGCGGCAATGCGGGTGTTTTCGTCACCAGT
The DNA here is from genome assembly GCA_966096025.1 of uncultured Alphaproteobacteria bacterium. Lineage (GTDB taxonomy): Bacteria > Pseudomonadota > Alphaproteobacteria > Micropepsales > Micropepsaceae > Rhizomicrobium. The sequence continues at coordinate 1,098 of CBHTTW010000264.1, forward strand.
GATTTGAACTGGAACGACAGTTTGGATCTCGTCCTGGGCGGGCGTTATGACGACTATAATGTGCGTTCGGTGGACGTCGGAATGTTGGCGTTCGAGCCGCCGGCGGCGCGCGGCAATGCCGGACGCTTCACCTATTCCGCCAGCCTTTCCTACAAAACGCCCTGGGGGCTGGTGCCCTATGTCACCACCGCCAAATCATCGGCGCTGGAAATCGGCCAAGCCAGCCAGGTCATGACCAGCCTGCTGGCGGGACGTAACTGGCTGTCCAATTCCTTTCTCAATGAAGTGGGCGTCAAATTCACCGCCCTGGATGGCCATCTGGTCGGCAGTCTGGACTGGTATGTCCAGAACCGCACCCAGCTCAGCCAGGGCGGCGGCGTCACCAGCGTGATCGGCACCCGCGCCAAGGGTGCGGAGGCGGAGTTGCGCTATGTCGCGACCCCCAATCTCAGCCTGACCCTGGCGGGATCGCTGCAGCACACCACCATCAAGGGGCCGGATCGCAGCTTCTCCTATGTCCCGGCGCGCACCTATGGTGTCACGCCGCAAAATGGTTTTGGCGGCAGCTATATCGTGTTCGATTTTTCGACTCTGCCCGGCCGGGCCGGCGATTATGAAAACACTTTGCTGCCGCATGCGGTGATTAGCCCCTATGTCACCTGGAGCAGCGATGCCGAGTCTTGGGGCAGTTGGGGCGCCACCTTCGGCGGCACCTATGTCGGCAAGACGCAGCAGCCTGTACCCGGTCCCATCCGCTATCCCTCTTACGTCACCTTGAACGCCTCGGCCTTTGTGCAATGGGATGTGTGGGAAGCCGATGTGAATGTGAACAATCTGGGTGACGAGCGTTACTTCACGCCGGGCGCAGACACCTATGCCAATCTCAGCGCCTTGCCCGGCGTCGGCCGCACCTGGAAAGTCACATTCAAAAGATTGTTCTAGCGGATGCGCCCGCATAGGCTCGGGCCATGAAAAGGCTCGCCCTGTCCTGGCTGTTTTGTGTCGTTCCGATGACAGCGGCCGCTGCCGACCGTACTTGGGTTCAAGCCACCGCATCCGGTTTCGAAGTCCGCACAGTCACCGCTAACACGCAATGCCCCTTTCTTCATACTGTGGAATGGGACAAGCAAATGGTAGCGCGTGCGCCCGCTTCCTCCGATTTTCCCCTGGTGTGCAGCGCTCCCGTCCGAGCCGATACCAAATATGTAGTAGTGACTCCGGTGGATGAGAGGCCTTGCCCCGAAAACCATATCTGCGAATTAGAGCCAAGCTTTTTACCTATTCCCAAATCGAACCCTCAGCGCATTCTGGTGCTGGGCGATACCGGCTGCCGCATCAAAGGTGCGGCGGCCCAGGCCTGCAACGATCCGCGCCAATGGCCTTTCCCTCCTCTGGCCGCGGCGGCGCTCAAGCCCGATCTGGTGATTCATGTCGGCGACTATCTTTATCGCGAAAGCCCTTGCCCGCCGGGCAATCAGGGCTGTGCCGGTTCGCCCTGGGGCGACAATTGGACGACCTGGCAGGCGGATTTCTATACCCCCGCGGCGCCGCTGCTGGCGGCGGCGCCCATCGTGCTGGTGCGCGGCAATCATGAAGACTGCAATCGCACCGGGCCCGGCTGGCTGAGACTGCAAGGTCCATCCGATTTCGATCCTGCCGCGCCCTGCGCTCCGCATCTGCCGGTCTATACCGTCGATCTCGGCGGCTTGCGGCTGGCGGTGATGGATGACTCCACGGCGGACGACACCAGACTGAACCGCGAGGATTCGCCGGTGTATGCGGCCGAGTTGATGGGCTTGGCGGCTATCCCGGCTCCGGTCTGGTTTGTCCATCACCGCCCGATCTGGGCAGCGATCACGGGTCCCTTGGGTATCCCCATCGGCGGCAATATTGCCTTGATCGATGCCGTACGCGTGGCAACCCAATCCGGCGGCCCGCCCATCGCGCCCAATGTCGAACTGATGCTGTCGGGCCATATCCATAGCTTTGAGGCGATAAATTATACCGGGCCTGTTCCGCCCCAGATCGTGGCGGGCAATGGCGGCGATAATCTCCATGACACACCGGTCAATCTGCGGGGCGCGCAATTCCAAGGCCATTCCGGCGTCACCGTCGCTGACGGTCTGTCGGTGGACGGTTTCGGCTTTCTGCTGATGACCCGCGCCGGAAACGGATGGGATGTCGACCTGTATGACCAGGCGGGCGTCAAAATCCGCACCTGCCGTTTCAGCAAGCGCCTGGATTGTCCGGCGCCCTAGCGATCTTGTGTTCCGACCGGAATGTTGACTGGATTGCGCGCGGCCACATCGGTCTCAAGCGCCACCAGCAATTGCGCGGTGGGAAAGCCGTCGGCAATAAACGCTTTTGATTTTTGATACTGGCGCAGCGCCGCGCGGGTCCGGCGCCCCAGCACACCGTCCGGCGTCCCGGGATCAAAGCCCAAGGCTTGCAGATCGGTCTGGAATTGCAGCCGTTCGTTGCGCGACAGAGCGCGTTCGTCGCGCGGCCAGTCATGCCTGGGCGGCCCGGCGCCCATCATCCGGTCGGCCAACAGCGACACCGCCAAGGCATAGCTGGCGGCATTGTTGTATTTGAGCAGGACCCGGAAATTCGGCGTGATCAGAAAGGCAGGGCCGCGGGCCCCCGCCGGCAAAAAGATCGCGGCGACTCCGTCCGAAGGCGCCAGCGCGTCATCGCCTGCCGTCTTGACCCCGCGCGCCGCCCATTCCGAAACCGGTTTGTCATTCTCCAGGTCGGCATCCTCATAGGCAAAACCGTCCGGCAAGTTGACCTCGTACCCCCAGCCCTGTCCCCGGCTCCAACCTTGTTCGGATAACAGCCGCGCCGCCGAAGCCAGGGCATCGGGCGGCGAGCGCCAAAGATCGATCACACCGTCGCCATCGCCATCGGCGGCAAATTTCAAAAAGGTGGTGGGCGTGAACTGGGTCTGGCCAAAGGCGCCGGCCCAGCTGCCGACCATCAAGCCGAGGGGGTAGCGTTGCTGCTGATAGATTTTCAGCGCCGCCAGAAATTCCGGCCTGGCATAATTGGCGCGCGGTCCGTCATAGGCCAAGGTCGCCAGCGCCGCGAACAGATTGAAGCTGCCGCTGTCGGCGCCGAAATCGCTTTCCATGCCCCAGACCGA
>CBHTTW010000265.1:0-4240 GCA_966096025.1 uncultured Alphaproteobacteria bacterium
CCGACCGAGGCCGGGATGCCCAGCTTGGGATCATAGATATGGCGTTCCATCACCATGCCGATGCCCATGACATTGCCGCCTGAGATCTGGTGCCCCAGGCCCAGGGGATGCAGCACGGTGCCGCAATCGGCGACGCACAGCATTTCCTTGATCTCGAACTTTCCGGTTTCGACGTCGAGTTCGATCTCGGCGATGGATGCGGACAGGCCCGGCGTGACGCCGACGCGGGGAAGATTGTCCTTGGCGACCGCGATCAGGCCCGATCCCGCGATCATGGCGACCGAGTTCTTGGTGATGGGGTTGAGGTCTTCGGGGACCTCCTTGCCGACATATTTGCCGCCAAGCTCCATCGCCTTCTGGACCGCCTGCTTGTAGGTGAGGGATTTGGCGGCGTCCGACTTGTGGACCACCTTTTCCTTGCCCAGCTGATAATCGGCGGCGGTGCCGCCCAGGCTCTTGGCGGCGATGTCGGTGAGCTTGTCCTTCATGTCCAGCGCCGCGACATACATGGTGCGGGACTGGGTGGAGGAACTGAGGCTGCCGGCCTGCGGGGAATTGAACGGCAGGCCGCGGCGGGTGTCGCCGCGTTCGATGACGGTGTTCTCCCATTCATAATTCAGCAGGTCGGCGGCGACACGGGCGGTCGCCGAATGCGAGAAGGTGCCCAGATTTCCGATGCCGGTATGAACATGCAACACGCCGTCCGGCGTGATGCGCAACAACCCGTCAAAGCCGTTGGTGCCGGCGGAGTGATAGCCTTGGCCGATGCCGATGCCGGTGACCTTGTTGCCGACGCGTTGGCCCGACTTGGCCTTCTTTTCATTCCACTTGAAAAGCAGCGCCATCTTGTCCAGCGCCTCCTTCTGGAAGGCGCTGGTCAAGGGACCGCGTTCCTTGCCGACCGTGCCCTTGGAATCGGGCGCATTGATGCGGCGGATGGCGATGCGGTCGATGCCGAGCTGACGCGCGGCCTTGTCCATCATGGGCTCGACCAGGGCGGCGAACTGATTTTCGCCCGGGCCGCGATGGGCGCCGACCGGCACGGTATTGGTCAGAACCGGAACGCTGCGGAATTTCACCGCATTTGGCTGATACATCAGGGTGAGGGCATTGCCGGCGGCGCGGAAATCGCCCGCCGTCGCAGAAGGACCGCTTTCCTGCACCAGATACATGTCGGCGGCCAGCATCTTGCCGTCGGCGCCGAAGCCCATCTTGATATAGCCCTGGAAGCCGGGCCTGGCGGCGCCGATGCCATATTCGTCCGTCCGCGTGATGCGGTGCATCACCGGCCGGTTGATCTTCTTGGACAACAGGGCGGCCACCGCCATGTTGGGATAGCCGGGAATTTTGCTGCCGAAGCCGCCGCCGCAATATTCCGCGATCAAAACCAGATTTTCCGGCTCGATGCCGATATAGCGGGAAATATTGGCGATCGCCGAGGTGTGGCTCTGGTTGGAGCCGTGCAGGAAGCACTTGCCGCCCTGCCAATAGGCGAAGGAGGTGCGGGTTTCCATGCAATTGTGGGAGTAGGTGCCGGTGACGAAGGTCTCTTCGATCGTCACCTTCGCGGCCTTGAAGCCGGCATCGACATTGCCATAGCTCCATTCCTCGGCGGCGCGGCCCATGGGCAGCTTGGTGTCGCCGGCGGCGGCGAAGTCGGCTGCTTCCCATTTCACGGTTTGCAGCGCGATCTGGCCGGCGGCGACATTGCCGGCGGAGCGGGCATTGGGCCCGCCGGGGAAAAGGCTTTCCAGCGGATCGATCACGTGCGGCAGTTGCTCGTAGTCGATCTTGATCGCTTCCAGCGCTTCGGCCGCGATCAATTCGCTTTCCGCCGCAATCGCCAGGATCGGTTCGCCGATATAATGAACCTCGTCCTTGGCCAGGATCGGCGGGGCGGGCGGCGGAAATTGCGGAACATCGTCGGCGGTCAGGATGCCCAGCACGCCCTGCATCTTCAGCGCCGCCGAGGTGTCGATGCTGCGGATTTTGGCGTGCGGAATGGAGCTGGTCAGGGTTTTGCAGAACACCATATTGTCGGCGCGGAAGTCTTCGGCATATTTGGCGCGGCCGGTGACCTTGGCCTCGACGTCCACGGGCGTGAAATCTTTTCCGATCAGATTGTAAGCCATGGTTTAGGCCTCCCGCGACGCGGTCATGACCGCCTTGAGATAATGATCGTAAGCGCCGCAGCGGCAGAGATTGCCCGACATTCCGCGCCGCGCTTCATCGATGGTCGGTTTGGGATTGTGCTTGAGCAGCGCCACCGCCGAGACGACCTGGCCGGGTGTGCAGAAGCCGCACTGCGGTCCCAGTTCGGTGATCATCGCCTTTTGCACCTTGTGCAATTCGCCGTTGGGGCCCTCGATGCCTTCGATGGTGGTGATCTTCCGCCCCCGCACGCTGTGGGTCAGGGTGGAACAGGAATAGGTCGAGACATCGTCGACCATCACCGAGCAGGCGCCGCATTCGGAATGGTCGCAGCCGATCTTGGTGCCGGTCAGGCCCAGCTTGTAGCGCACGGTGTGGGCCAGGGTTTCCTGCGGCAGCACATCGACGCGCCGGTCCTTGCCGTTGACGTTCAAGGTGACCAGCCGTTCGACCGCGCCGGATACCGAGCCGCGCGAGCCGTAGCGGTCATAGACGATATAGCCCGCGGCCGACACCGCGACGCCGGACGCGATGACACCTTTGATGACGGTGCGTCGCGAGGCGCGAATGGAGGAATCTGTCTTGTTCGAGTCGCTGTCAGACATGAGGGCCCCTGTAAGAAGAACCGTGGTGCTTTTTTAGGTGCGTGACGGAATCAACAGAAGACGAAAAGATGATCGATCACGCGCTTCCACCAATCGGATGACGCGGTGCCAGAGCAAACCACAGGCCTTGGTATGGGACAATAGATTCGCGGCTTTCTCACCAGCGGCGATCATTGCGAAACGGTTGCAACAGACGATGCGGCGCAGCAATGGCCCGTTATGTATAGTTTGATATCACGATGACCGGTTATTTTTTTCTGCTGAAGCGCTTTTGCAAATCCACGCTCAGGCGGAATGCCTTCTTGAGATCGATATCATTGGCCAGCGATTGCAGCGAGGCGTCGCGGCACATGGAAGCGTCGGCATTGCCGCCATTCTGCGCCAGGTCGCACCAGGCATAGGACCAGACATAGCTTTGCTCGACGCCGCGGCCGTAGAAATACAGCGTGCCCAGCATCATCTGGCCTTCGGGCTGCCCAAGCTGGGCCGCCTTGCGCAACCAGAAGGCGGCTTTGGGATAGTCGGTCGCCACACCCAGGCCGCGGTAATACATAAAGCCAAGGCCTGCCTGGGCGGGCGCGTCGCCACGCTCCGCAAGGGGAAGCCAAAACCGCATGGCTTCGCCAAAGCGGCCACCATGATAGGCCGACAGCCCTTTGCGGAATTCCTGATCGGCCGGCGCGGCCTGCACAGGCAGAACCGCCAGGCAGATCGCGACGGCAGCGCCCAAAGCCGGCGCCATCCCGGGAGCGCTTCTGCGATGCATCGAGAAGGAGCGCAGGACGGCTGGGAGGCTCATTCGCATGGCCCTGCAAGCTACAGTTCGCGATAATGGCTCTTCAAGCCTGATTTCCCGCGGCCGCCCCGATGGGGCGGGTAATTTGTCCCTTGGCGACGGTTTTGCTGGACGCAAGCGCTTACATTCGACATCGTTTGATACAAATGACCCGACTCTTTTTGCGCATAGATTTTGAACCGTCCGGCAGCGCCCTGGGGCTGGGAATGGTGCAATTGCTGGAAGGCATCGCCGAGCATGGTTCCCTGCGCCGCGCCGCCGCCGCCATGGGCATGAGCTATCGCAAGGCCTGGCTCTTGATTCAGAGCGTGCAGAAGACCTTCGACGGTCCGGTGGTGACGGCGGAGGTCGGCGGTGCAAGCGGCGGCGGCACCGAACTGACCGAATTGGGCAACACCTTGCTCAAGCTTTATCGCCGGGTGGAAAATCGCGCCGCCGATGCCACCAAGGCGGAACTGGACCAGCTCTCCGGCATGGTTCGCGCAACCGCCGCGCCGCGCCGCGCGGGAAAACGCAAACGCGGCGGAAAGAACTGAACCCTCTTTTTGTGTCGCTTGTGGCGGTATGGCGCCCGGTGTCATGATGGCGGCCACATCATAAAGCGACGAGCTTCAGGGGGCTTATGACGCAAAATCGAAGTCTGGAAGCCGCCGCGGTGCGCCGCGTCAGTTGGCGGATATTGCCGCTG